>NZ_JBFBGK010000141.1:0-17698 GCF_040684615.1 Streptomyces sp. NPDC089919 | reverse complement strand
GCCCGGGCCTGCCTCCGGTCCAGCCTGCCACCCCCTCCCCCAGCTACCGCTGGGAGGTGCCCCCAGCACCGCTCCCCACACATCCCGACCGCCCGCGGGCCACGCGTACAGCCGTCGGCCGGCGGCGGTACGGCGTACCCGGGGCCGGGTTACCGCGGCCGCGCGGGCCGGGGCTACGGGCGGGCGATGGGGGCCAGGAGGGCGTTGGTGAGGGTGGCGAGGTCGGTGGGGGAGAGTTCGAGCTCCAGGCCGCGGCGGCCCGCCGAGACGCAGATCGTGGCGTGGGCCGAGGCCGAGGCGTCCAGGACGGTCGGCAGGCGCCGCCGCTGGCCCAGCGGCGAGATGCCGCCCCGGACGTAGCCCGAGGACCGCTCGGCCGCCGCGGGATCGGCCATCACGGCCCGCTTCGCCCCCACCGCCGCGGCCAGCGCCTTGAGGTCCAGGGAGCCGGCCACCGGGACCACCGCGACCGTCAGCGCCCCGTCCGCCTCCGCGATCAGCGTCTTGAAGACGCGCTCGGGGCTGACGCCCATGGCCTGCGCGGCCTCCTCGCCGTACGAGGCGGCCGCCGGGTCGTGCTCGTAGGCGTGCACGGTGAAGGCCGTCCCGGCCGCCGTCAGTGCGACCGTGGCCGGCGTCCCCGTACCGCCGCCCTGCTTCGTCTTCTTCGCCACCGGCGCCCCTCTCGGTTCAGTTCGGGCTGGTCGGCGCCCGGGTCAGGTCCACCGCCGGCAGCGACGGCAGGTGCCGCAGCACCGCGGTCTCCGCGCGCAGCAGCTTCAGTTCCTCCGCCAGCCGGGTCGCGGTGTCCGGGGCCTGCAGCAGCCGCTGCTTGGACGGGATGTCCAGCACGGCCGCCGCCGCCACCAGGTACGAGACCACCGACGGCTCGTCCGGCAGCTCCGCGCCCGTGGTCAGGGTCCGCTCCCGGGCCCCCGCCAGCCGCTTCTGGTACGCCCGGAACGCCCGCAGGACGCCCTCGGCCAGTGCCCCCGCACCGTCCCCGGCGTCCTCCGGCAGTTCCTCCAGCTCGGCCGTCAGGAACGGGCCCGAGGCGTCCACCGACAGCAGCCGCACCCGGGTGGTGCCGGTGGCCAGCACCTCGAAGCTGCCGTCCTCGCGCTCCCGGATCGTCGCCGCGTCCGCGATGCAGCCGACCCGGTGGAAGGCCTGGATCGGGTCCGGGCCGAAGCCCGCGGCCGGCCCCCGCTCGGGCATCGCCGTCGGGTCCGGCATCCCCGGCGCGGTCGGTGCCACCTCGCGGCCGTCGCGGATCGCGACGACGGCGAAGCGGCGGGGCGCGTCCTCGCCCGACTTCAGCAGGTCGCGCATCATGGCGCGATAGCGCTCCTCGAAGACGTTCAGGGGCAGGACGAGCCCCGGGAACAGCACCGAGTTGAGCGGGAAGAGCGGCAGGCGAACGGTGGTCACGACGGTCAGCGTAGTGGCCCCACCGGCCACCGCGTCACCCCGCCCGCCCGGACCCCGTCAGCCCGCCCGCCCGGCCCGGCTCACCCCCTGCGGAGCAGCCGGGACGCCCCGGCCGCCACGGTCGTCGCCAGGATCCAGCCCAGCATCACCAGCGCCGCGGACACCCACTGCCAGCCGCCCTCCAGCCGCCAGTAGCCCTCCTGCCCCAGATCGATCACCGGCACCAGCAGGTCCAGGGCGTACAGCACCGGATTCCACTCCGGATGCTCGTCCGCCTTGATCGCCGGCGGATCATGGCGGGAAAACACCAGTGCCCCGGCCGCCCACAGCACGGCCATCCACAGCGCCGCCCGGCCCGGCCGGTAGCCGTACGCCACCGTCCAGTCCTGGAGGTGGCCCCACAGCTTCCCGGCCAGCGGCAGCGTCTCGCGCCGCCGCCGCTGCTTGGCCAGCAGGACCTCCCGGGCGTCCGCGTCCTCGCCGCTGTTGCGCAGCACCGCCGCCAGCCGCTCGTACGGCTCCGGCGAGTACTCCGGGGTGGCCGCCTCCACCCACTCCAGCCGCCGCACCAGCGGGAAGTGCCCGCGCGGCGCCAGGATCTCGTACGAGAAGCCGTCCATGGCGAAGCCGCCCGGACCCGGCCAGCTCATGGCCGTGTCCACCAGCTTGACCACCTTGGCGCCGGAGAGCACCACCCGCCCCTGCTCCGGCCGCTCGCCCACGAACCGCAGCTCCGGCGTCTGGATCCGGCGCAGCGACACCTCCTGGTCCGAGGCGAGCGAGAAGCGCGCGCCGTAGAAGTCCACCGCGTCCCCGAAGCGGCCGTCGTCCAGCCGCAGCCCGCCCCGGCAGTCGAAGCGCTGCACCCGGGCCCCGCGCACCGGCGTGCTGCTGATCCCGTACGGGGGAGTGGAGCCGCTCTCGCCGTCCAGCGCGACCGAGGTCAGGTAGAGCGTCCGCTCCACCGTCAGCTGCGGGGCGTTCAGCGCCCGCCGGCCGTAGGGGTTGCGCAGCTTGGCACCCCGCAGGCTCATCGACACGCCGACCTTCGCGCCGCGCAGGCTGATCTCCCCGTACGACTCCAGCATCTCGGCCTGGAAGTCCTGCGCCACCGACATGCCGTCCGCGGCGATCGCCCGGCCCTTGCGGTCCCGCTGCACCACCAGCTCGCTGATCAGCAGGTCCGTGCCGATCTGCGCGTCGGTCAGCCGGATCCCGCGGGCCACCCGGCAGCGCGGCAGGTGCAGGTCGCCCGCGGTGTGCAGGCGGGCCGCCTCGATCCGCGGGACCGCGCAGCGCACCAGCCGCAGGGTGGTGAAACGGGCCTCCGGCAGCAGCAGCTCGCCGTCGAAGCGGCAGGACTGGAGCTCGACGTACGGCTCGACCAGCCCGCCCGACAGGTCGAGCCGGCCGGTGATCCGCGCCCCGCGCAGCTTGAGGGAGTTCACCCGCCCCGGCACCGGCGGCGGCCCGCTCAGCAGCAGCAGCGCCAGCACCTCGGCCCGCACGCTGCGCTCCGTACCCCAGCGGCGCTCGGAGAACGGGTCGTCCAGCTCCGCCACGCGCGCCGACAGGTCGCAGACGCTGCCGGTCCGAAAGGCCCGCCACATCCGCAGCTCCGGCTCGGTCAGGTCCTCCGGAGCCCCCTCGACCAGCGGGTCCGCCCCGCCGGGACCCTCCCTGCGCGCCTGTTCCACCGGCATGCCGTCCACGTCAGGCCCCCCATCCCCTCGCCCCGTCCTGCGCACGGTAGTGGCACCGTGTGACAGCCGGGACCCGTATCAGCCAGTGATACGGACGACCAGTGGCGGGAGCGGGTCTGAGAGAATCGGAGAGTGATCTCTCGTATCGACCTGCGCGGTGACGCCCTCCCCGAGGGTGCCGCCCTGCGCGATCTGCTGCCCCGTGCCGAGTTCGACGTGGAAGCCGCCCTGGAGAAGGTGCGGCCCATCTGCGAGGACGTGCATCATCGTGGCACCGCGGCGCTGATCGAGTACGCGCAGAAATTCGACGGGGTCACCCTCTCCCAGGTCAGGGTCCCTGCAGAAGCGCTCGAGAAGGCCTTGGTCGAGCTCGACCCGGCCGTCCGCGCCGCCCTCGAGGAGTCGATCCGGCGCGCCCGGATCGTGCACGCCGCCCAGCGCCGCACCGAGCACACCACCCAGGTCGTGCCCGGCGGCACCGTCACGGAGAAGTGGGTGCCCGTCGAGCGGGTGGGCCTCTACGCTCCCGGCGGCCGGTCCGTCTACCCCTCGTCCGTGATCATGAACGTCGTCCCGGCGCAGGAGGCGGGGGTCGGCTCCGTCGCGCTCGCCTCCCCGCCGCAGGCCGAGTTCGACGGCCTGCCGCACCCCACGATCCTGGCCGCCTGCGCGCTGCTCGGGGTCGACGAGGTGTACGCCGCCGGCGGCGCCCAGGCCGTCGCGATGTTCGCGTACGGCACCGACGAGTGCGCCCCCGCCAACATGGTCACCGGCCCCGGCAACATCTGGGTCGCGGCCGCCAAGCGGTACTTCACCGGGAAGATCGGCATCGACACCGAGGCCGGCCCGACCGAGATCGCCGTGCTCGCGGACGCCACCGCCGACCCGGTGCACGTCGCCGCCGACCTGATCAGCCAGGCCGAGCACGACCCGCTGGCCGCCGCCGTCCTGGTGACCGACTCCGAGGAGCTGGCGGCCGCCGTCGAGCGGGAGCTGGCACCGCAGGTCGCGGCCACCAAGCACGTCGAGGACCGGATCAAGCCCGCGCTGGCCGGCCGCCAGTCCGCCGTCGTGCTGGTGCGCGACCTGGAGGACGGCCTCGCGGTCGTCAACGCCTACGGCGCCGAGCACCTGGAGATCCAGACCGCCGACGCCGCCGCGCTCGCCGCCCGGGTGCGCAACGCCGGCGCGGTCTTCGTCGGCCCCTGGGCCCCGGTCTCGCTCGGCGACTACTGCGCCGGGTCCAACCACGTGCTGCCCACCGGCGGCTGCGCCTGCCACTCCTCGGGCCTGTCCGTCCAGTCCTTCCTGCGCGGCATCCACATCGTGGACTACACCCGCGACGCCCTCGCCGAGGTCACCCACCACGTGGTCACCCTCGCCGAGGCGGAGGACCTGCCCGCGCACGGTGCCGCGCTCAAGGCCCGATTCGACTGGAAGGTGCCCGGCCAGTGACCTCGTACGACCAGGTCGGCATCGACGACCTGCCCATCCGCGACGAGCTGCGCGGCAAGACCCCGTACGGCGCGCCCCAGCTCGACGTGCCCGTCCAGCTCAACACCAACGAGAACCCGTACCAGCTGCCCGAGGCGCTGGTCGCCCGGATCGCCGAGCGGGTCGCCGAAGCCGCCCGCACCCTCAACCGCTACCCCGACCGGGACGCGGTGGAGCTGCGCACCGAACTGGCCGGGTACCTCAGCCGCACGGGCGGGCACCCGGTCGGCCGGGAGAACGTCTGGGCCGCCAACGGCTCCAACGAAGTCCTCCAGCAGCTGCTGCAGACCTTCGGGGGCCCCGGCCGCACCGCCCTCGGCTTCGAGCCCTCGTACTCGATGCACGCGCTGATCGCCCGGGGCACCGGCACCGGCTGGATCTCCGGCCCCCGGCGCGCGGACTTCACGATCGACGTCGAGGCCGCCCGCGCGGCGATCGAGGAGCACACCCCCGACGTCGTCTTCATCACCTCCCCCAACAACCCCACCGGCACCGCCGTCGGGGCCGAGACGGTCCTCGCGCTCTACGACGCCGCCCAGGCCGTGAAGCCGACGATGGTGATCGTCGACGAGGCCTACGTCGAGTTCAGCCACCGCGCCTCGCTGCTGCCCCTCCTGGCGGGCCGCCCGCACCTGGTGGTCTCCCGGACCATGTCCAAGGCCTTCGGCGCGGCCGGCCTGCGGCTCGGCTACCTGGCCGCGCACCCCGCCGTCGTCGACGCCGTCCAGCTGGTGCGGCTGCCGTACCACCTGTCCGCCGTCACCCAGGCCACGGCCCTGGCCGCCCTGGAGCACACCGACACCCTGCTCGGCTACGTCGAGCAGCTCAAGGCCGAGCGCGACCGGCTGGTGGCCGAGCTGCGCGCGATCGGCTACGAGGTCACCGAGTCCGACGCGAACTTCGTCCAGTTCGGGCGGTTCGCGGACTCGCACACCGCCTGGCAGCAGATCCTCGACCGGGGCGTCCTGGTCCGGGACAACGGAGTACCCGGATGGCTGCGGGTCACCGCGGGCACCCCGGCCGAGAACGACGCGTTCCTGGAAGCGGTTCGCGCACTGAAGAAGGAGCAGCAGGCATGAGCCGCATCGGACGGGTGGAGCGCACCACCAAGGAGACCTCGGTCCTGGTCGAGATAGACCTGGACGGCACCGGCAAGGTCGACGTGTCGACCGGCGTCGGCTTCTACGACCACATGCTCGACCAGCTCGGCCGGCACGGCCTCTTCGACCTCACCGTCAAGACCGACGGCGACCTGCACATCGACTCGCACCACACCATCGAGGACACCGCCCTCGCGCTGGGCGCCGCCTTCAAGCAGGCCCTCGGCGACAAGGTCGGCATCTACCGCTTCGGCAACTGCACCGTGCCGCTGGACGAGTCCCTGGCCCAGGTCACCGTCGACCTCTCCGGCCGCCCGTACCTCGTGCACACCGAGCCCGAGAACATGGCGCCGATGATCGGCGAGTACGACACCACGATGACCCGGCACATCTTCGAGTCCTTCGTGGCCCAGGCGCAGATCGCCCTGCACGTGCACGTCCCGTACGGGCGCAACGCCCACCACATCGTCGAGTGCCAGTTCAAGGCGCTGGCCCGGGCCCTGCGGTACGCCGCCGAGCACGACCCGCGCGCGGCCGGCATCCTGCCCTCCACGAAGGGCGCCCTGTAACCGTGACCGGTCTGTCCACCATCCTGATCGTCGTCGGCCTCTTCCTCGCCGGCGGCGTGTACTCCTTCAAGAAGCAGAAGATGCCCACCGGCGTCATCGTGCTGCTGGGCCTCAGCTCGCTGATGTGCCTGGTCGCCGGGGTCCTGCGGATCCAAGGAATCTGGGAGTGAGCGCCGTGCGCCCCACCAAGAAGGTCGTGGTCTTCGACTACGGCTTCGGCAACGTCCGCTCCGCCGAGCGGGCCCTGGCCCACGTCGGCGCCGACGTGGAGATCACCCGCGACTACGACAAGGCCATGGACGCCGACGGCCTGCTCGTGCCCGGCGTCGGCGCCTTCTCCGCCTGCATGCAGGGGCTCAAGGAGGCCCGCGGCGACTGGATCGTCAGCCGCCGGCTCTCCGGCGGCCGGCCCGTCATGGGCATCTGCGTCGGCATGCAGATCCTCTTCGAGCGCGGCATCGAGCACGGCGTGGAGACCGAGGGCCTGGACGAGTGGCCCGGCACGGTCGAGCCGCTGAAGGCCCCCGTCGTGCCGCACATGGGCTGGAACACCGTCGAGGCCCCCGCGGACAGCCGGCTGTTCGCCGGCCTGGACGCCGACGCCCGCTACTACTTCGTGCACTCCTACGGCGTGCGCGAGTGGTCGCTGGAGGTCACCAACCCGGCCATCCGCGCGCCCAAGGTCACCTGGGCCACCCACGGCGAGCCCTTCGTCGCCGCGGTGGAGAACAGCGCCCTGTGGGCCACCCAGTTCCACCCCGAGAAGTCTGGCGACGCCGGAGCACAGCTCCTCACCAACTGGATTGGCACTCTGTGATGTCGAAGAAGCTCGAACTCCTGCCCGCCGTCGACGTCCGCGACGCCCAGGCCGTCCGGCTGGTGCACGGCGAGTCCGGCTCGGAGACCTCGTACGGCTCCCCGCTGGAGGCCGCCCTGTCCTGGCAGGCCGCCGGGGCCGAATGGCTCCACCTGGTCGACCTCGACGCCGCCTTCGGCACCGGCGACAACCGCGCCCTGGTCGCGGAGATCACCGGCGCCCTGGACATCAAGGTCGAGCTCTCCGGCGGCATCCGCGACGACGCCTCCCTCGCCAAGGCCCTGGCCACCGGCTGCACCCGGGTCAACCTCGGTACCGCCGCCCTGGAGACCCCCGAGTGGGTCGCCAAGGTCATCGCCGAGCACGGCGACAAGATCGCCGTCGGCCTCGACGTCCGCGGCACCACCCTCAAGGGCCGCGGCTGGACCAGCGAGGGCGGGGACCTCTACGAGACCCTGGCCCGCCTCGACTCCGAGGGCTGCGCCCGCTACGTCGTCACCGACATCGGCCGCGACGGCACCCTCACCGGCCCCAACCTGGAGCTGCTGAAGAACGTCTGCGCCGCCACCGACAAGCCGGTGGTGGCCTCCGGCGGCGTCTCCTCGCTCGCGGACCTGCGCGCCATCGCCGAGCTGGTCCCGCTGGGCGTCGAGGGCTCCATCGTCGGCAAGGCCCTGTACGCCAAGGCCTTCACCCTCCAGGAAGCCCTGGCCGAGGTCTCCGGGGTGGTCGCGTCATGAGCGGCGTGCGCCACGTCCAGAGCGGCAGCCCCTGGGAGGAGACCTTCGGATTCGCACGCGCCGTGGCGGCCGGCGACCGGGTCGTCGTCGGCGGCACCACCTCCTTCAAGGGGCCGGTGCTGCACGGCGAGGGGGACCCGTACGAGCAGGCCAAGGTCGCCTTCGGCACCGCCTTCGAGGCGCTGGCCGAGTTCGGCCTCGGGGCGCAGGACGTCATCCGCACCCGGCTGCTGCTGACCCACGTCCGCGACATCGACGAGGTCGGCCGGGCCCACAAGGAGCTCTTCGACTCCGTGCGGCCGGTCTGCACCCTCATGGTCGTCGACAGCTTCGTCGACCCCCGCATCCTGGTCGAGGTCGAGGTCGAGGCCTACCGCGGTCCGGAAGGAGCAGCCTCGTGACCCTCGCGGTACGCGTCATCCCCTGCCTGGACGTCGACAACGGCCGGGTCGTCAAGGGCGTCAACTTCCAGAACCTCCGCGACGCGGGCGACCCCGTCGAGATGGCCAAGCTCTACGACGCCGAGGGCGCCGACGAGCTGACCTTCCTCGACATCACCGCTTCCTCGGGCGACCGGGAGACCACCTACGACGTGGTGCGCCGCACCGCCGAGCAGGTCTTCATCCCGCTCACCGTCGGCGGCGGCGTGCGCACCGCCGAGGACGTGGACAAGCTGCTGCGGGCCGGGGCCGACAAGGTGGGCGTCAACACGGCCGCCATCGCCCGCCCGGAGCTGATCCGGGAGATCGCCGAGCGGTTCGGCCGCCAGGTGCTGGTCCTCTCGGTGGACGCCCGCCGCACCCCGGCCGGCACCTTCGAGGTCACCACCCACGGCGGCCGCCGCGGCACCGGCATCGACGCCGTCGAATGGGCCCACCGGGCCGCGGAGCTGGGCGCGGGCGAGATCCTGCTCAACTCCATGGACGCGGACGGCACCAAGGACGGCTACGACATCGAGATGATCGCGGCGGTCCGCAAGCACGTCACCGTCCCGGTCATCGCCTCCGGCGGCGCCGGCCGGCTGGACCACTTCCCGCCGGCCATCGCCGCGGGCGCGGACGCGGTGCTCGCCGCCTCCGTGTTCCACTTCGGCGACCTGCGCATCTCCGAGGTCAAGCAGGCCCTCCACGAGGCCGGCCACCCGGTCCGCTGACCCCTCGCTGCCCGCCGCGGGGCTCCCCTCGAGATTCCTTTTCCGGCTTTCTCGAGAAAAGCCCTGCGGCGGGCTCGAGGCGGCGCCTAACCTCGTCCGCATGGCGAAGTTAAGTACCGACGAACTGGACCTCGCGGCAGGGATGTTCATCCGCTGCCTGCCGGTGGACGACCACACCACGCACGTCCAGATCCAGTTCCGGCAGCTCAATGTGATCACCCATGACCCGGTCCTGCTCCAGTCCCACGTGAAGTCGCGGCACCCCGACATCACGGACGAGGACGTCGAGCTGCACTCCCTGGTCCAGCGCGGGCTGGAGCTCGGCAAGAAGATCAACATCCCCAAGTACGCGGCCTACATCGACCGGCACGTGCGCGCGGAGCGCGTCGGCGTGCTGCCGCCCATCCACCTGTGGACCCCCCAGGAACTGTCCGTCGTGCAGTCCGCGCACAAGGGCGGCGTGCTCCAGCAGTACCTCTGCGTACCGCACGACCTCAAGCTGCTCGCCATCGACGGCGAGACCCAGCTCGCCAGCCACTACCACCTGCAGAACAACCTCACCGACGAGGCGGGCAAGAAGGCGCACGCCACCGCCTACCTCAGCGCCGTGGTCCACGACGACCGCACGCCCATGCAGGCCCGGCAGTTCTTCTACGACCTGAACGTCCTCGGCGTGAAGGTCAACTCGGCCATCGCCCTGAGCATGGACACCGACGACCCGCTGATGGAGGTGGTCGGCCGGCTCTCGGAGGAGATCCCCTTCTTCCAGGGCAAGGTCGAGCGGATCTCCCGGCAGATCAAGAAGAACAGCCCCAAGGTGGTCAAGCTCCAGGACCTGCGCCAGTTCGTGGTCAACATGGTGCACGGCATCGCCGGCGTCCAGTACGGCACCAAGCCCGCCCCCATCGACCACGTCGACCTGGCCGACCTGGAGGCGCTCGCCCGGGACTGGCTGACCGACTACACGGACGCCTTCGCCGCGGAGATCACCGACCGGGAGGGCTGCGTCGCCGCCATGGGAAGCGTGCTGGCCGCGGTCGGCGCCATGGGCCGCCGGCTGCTGGAGGCGCCCGCCGAGGAGCGGGCCGGGCTGCGTGCCCAGATGCTCGACAGCCTCAGCCGGGTCGACTTCGCCAAGGGCGACCACTGGCTGGGCACCGTGCTGACCAAGACGCCCCGGGGCGCCTACACGGTCAACGGCCCCAAGCAGTCCGCCTACGCGGTCTACGGCGCCCTGAGCGACCCCGGGAACCCGGCGTACAAGGCCGTCCGCGGAGACGAGTCACCCAGGCCCTGAGGGGCCCGACCGTCACCACCGACACGAAAAAACGGCCCCGTCGCCGGGGCCGTTCCATCGGCGCGCACGCCGACCTTGTATGCCTTCACCGTAACAGGCGGGCCCGTCCCGCCGGGAGAACCGTGAGCACCGTCATCGCCTACGTCGACGGACCCAACCTCGACTACTCCATCCGGGCCAGCTACGGCACCCGTCACCTCTGGCTGGACCTGGCCGGGCTGGTCGAGCGGCTGCGCCCCGCCGACCGCCTGGTCCGCGTGCAGTACTGCACCACGCTCGTGGTCAAGGACCCCGCGGCCCTCGCCGACCAGCACGCCCACCTGCACGCCCTGTCCGCGCACCGGCCCGGCGCCGTGAGCACCGAGCTGGGCCACTACAAGGTCCACAAGCCGCGCTGCGGCGCCTGCCGGCAGGGCTACCACTGCGGCTGCACCCCGCCCCGCAGGTTCCACCGGCACGAGGAGAAGCGCACCGACATGGCCATCGGCGCCCGCCTGATCGAGGACAGCGCCAACCGGGCCTCCGAGGTCGCGCTGATCGTCTCGGCGGACTCCGACCTGGTGCCGGCGGTGGAGGCGTCCCGGCGGCTGGACCCCGGCCGCCGGATCTACCTCGCCCTGCCGCCCGGCTACGAGCGCCCGAGCCGGCACTTCCGCTCCGTCGGGTCCTTCACGATCAACGAGACCGCCCTGCGCGCCAGCCAGCTCCCGCAGACCGTGACGGACCCGGTCACGGGCGCGGCGTACCGGCGGCCGGCGAAGTGGGCGTAGGGCCTGCCCGCCGGCCGGGCTAGATCCCCAGCTTCGCCGTGGTCAGCTGGGCGACCGCCGTCTTCTCGCCGTCCAGGTCGATCCGGGCGGCGTCCTGGCGGCCGAAGCAGAAGAGGGTCAGCTCGCCCGGCTCGCCGGTGACCGTCACCACCGGGACGCCCTTGTGGGCCACCGCCGTGCGGCCGTCCGGGCGGCGCAGCACCAGGCCCACGGGGGAGCGGCGGCCGGTCAGCCGGGCCAGCTTCTCCAGCCGCGCCCACAGCGCGTCGGAGAACACCGGGTCCAGCTCCCGCGGGCTCCAGTCCGGCTGCGCCCGCCGCACGTCCTCGGCGTGCACGTAGAACTCGACCGCGTTCGCCGCCTCGTCGATCTGCTTCAGCGCGTACACCGACATCTTCGGCGGGCCGGTGCGGATCAGGTGGATCAGCTCCTCGTACGGCTTGGCGCCGTACTCCGCCATCGCCTGGTCCAGCCGCCCCTTGAGGACGTTGAGGAGCAGGCCGCCGGCCGCGTCCGGGCGCCGCTCCCGGACCACGACGTGGGCCGCCAGCTCCCGGGTCCGCCAGCCCTCGCACAGGGTCGGGGCGTCCGGACCGGCCTGCTCCAACAGATCGGCCAGCAGCAGTCGTTCACGCTTCGCATGGGTAGACATGCCGGTCAGCCTACGGCGCCGCCGCCCGCCGCGGCGTAGGACGTGTGGTCCCCGTGCGCCGGGCCGCCCTCATACCGTCGGGCGAACCGCCCCGGGACCGGCCCCGGCCCGCCGCGACCGGACCGTAGCCTGCCCGCAGGTCCCGGACGGCCGGGGGACGACGGGACCGCCACCGGGCGCGCCGCGCCCGCCCGACCTGGGGGGATACCACCTTGTCCTTACGTTCCAGCCTCTACAGATGGGTCACGGCGCTGACCGTGGCCGTGCTCGCCGTCGCCGCCGGCACCGCCTCCGCCGCCGTCCGGCCGGGCCCCGCGCCCGCGAGCGTCGCGCTCGCCGCAGCGCCGCGTACGGCGGCCGGTACCAGCTGCTTCCAGAAGGTCGACCGGTGCGTCAGCTCCGACCCGACCGTCTCCTTCAAGCTCGTCAGCCGGGGCGACACCAGCAGCTGCACCTTCTCCCTGACCACCGTCTGGGGTGACGGGGCCACCGACAAGCAGGACTTCAACGGCGGCGCGGACGGCGCCGAACTGGTCCAGGCGAAGCACAAGTACACCAAGCCCTCGCCCTTCCTCGCCCCGAAGACGTACGCCATCACCTGGAACGCCGCCGTGGTCACCGGCCTCACCTGCCGCAGCAACGGAGGACCCCTGACGTTCGTCCGCACCTGCACGGACACCTCGCTCAGCGGCGCGGCCTGGGCCAAGAAGTGGCCGAGCCCCACCAGCACCTCGGAGCTCACCCCGGCCTTCCGCAAGGACGTGGACGCCTTCATCGGGGCCATGCGGGCCGCCGGGATCCGGGTGCAGTCGGAAGCGACCTTCCGGCCCTTCGAGCGGGCGTACATGATGAATTCCGTCTGGAACATCGTGAAGAAGAAGACCACCGCCGACAAAGTGCCCGTCTTCAAGCCCGGCAAGGACCAGGACCACGTCAACATCTGCTGGCAGCACACCGACGCCAACGGCGTGTACGACCCCGCCGCCTCCCTGGCCGCCGCCGGACGCCTCTACAAGGCCCTCGGCATCAGCGCGGGCCTGAAGTTCGAGCCCGCGCTCAAGGGCATGCACACCCAGCGCAAGGCCATCGACATGGGCACCACCTGGACGGCCCGGAGCATCACCGTCCGCAACCACGCCGGCCAGCGGGTCACCATCTCCAGCGGGCCGCACGACGGGACGAACGCCAAGCTCATCGCGGTCGGCGCCACCTACGGCGTCCTGCACATCCAACCCGCCTCGAAGGACACGACCCACTGGTCCACCAACGGGCACTGACCCGGGGCGACCCGGCCCGCCGTCCCGCCGTCCGTCCGCACGTGACCATCAGTCGGACGGCGGCGGGGCGGCCCCCGGGCACCCGGCAGAATGGCCCCATGAGCACTTCCCGGCCCAGCGGCCTCGACCCCGCCGTCGCCGACCGCCTCAAGCGGTCCGCGGACGGACTGGTACCCGCCATCGCCCAGCAGTACGACACCGGTGAGGTGCTCATGCTGGGCTGGATGGACGACGAGGCGCTGCACCGCACCCTCACCACCGGCCGCTGCACCTACTGGTCCCGCAGCCGCGGCGAGTACTGGGTCAAGGGGGACACCTCCGGCCACGTCCAGCACGTCAAGTCCGTCGCCCTCGACTGCGACGCGGACACCCTGCTGGTCAAGGTCGACCAGGTCGGCGCCGCCTGCCACACCGGCGCCCGCACCTGCTTCGACGCCGACGTGCTGCCGCTCAGCGCCCCCGCCCAGTAGACAGATAGGGTCTGCCGCCATGGATCTCGAGATCTTCCGCAAGCTCGCCGGTGACCGCCGGGTCATCCCCGTCACCCGCAAGCTGCTCGTCGACGGCGACACCCCGGTGGGGCTGTACCGCAAGCTCGCGGCCGAGCGCACCGGGACCTTCCTGCTGGAGTCCGCCGAGCACGGCCGCTCCTGGTCCCGGTACTCCTTCATCGGCGTCCGCAGCTCCGCCACCCTGTCCGCCCGCGACGGCCAGGCCCACTGGACCGGCACCGCCCCGGTCGGCGTCCCCACCACGGGCGACCCGCTGGCGGCGCTGCGCGCGACCATCGAGACCCTGCACACTCCCCGCGACCTGGCCGCACCGCTCGGCGGCGCCATGCCGCCCTTCACCGGCGGCATGGTCGGCTACCTCGGCTACGACATCGTCCGCCGCCTCGAGCGCATCGGCGAGCACGGCGGCGACGACCTGAAGCTGCCCGAGCTGACCATGCTGCTCACCTCCGACCTCGCGGTCCTCGACCACTGGGACGGCACCGTCCTGCTGATCGCCAACGCGATCAACCACAACGACCTCGACACCGGCGTGGACGAGGCGTACGCGGACGCGGTCGCCCGGCTCGACGCGATGGAGGCGGACCTGGCCCGCCCGGCGCCGTATACGCCGGCCCCGCTGCCGCCCGCCGAGCTCCCGGAGTTCTCCGCCCGCTGGGGCGGCCCCGCCTACCAGGCGGCCGTCGAGGACGTGAAGGAGCGGATCCGGGCCGGCGAGGCCTTCCAGGTGGTGCCCTCGCAGCGGTTCGAGACCCCCTGCACTGCCTCCGCGCTGGACGTCTACCGGGTGCTGCGGGCCACCAACCCCTCGCCGTACATGTACCTCTTCCGCTTCGACGGCTTCGACGTGGTCGGCTCCAGCCCCGAGGCGCTGGTCAAGGTCGAGGACGGGCGCGCCATGGTGCACCCGATCGCCGGCACCCGGCACCGCGGCGCCACCCCGCAGGAGGACCACGACCTCGCCGAGGAGCTGCTGGCCGACCCCAAGGAGCGCGCCGAGCACCTGATGCTCGTCGACCTCGGCCGCAACGACCTCGGCCGGGTCTGCGAGCCGGGCTCCGTCGAGGTGGTCGACTTCATGTCCATCGAGCGCTACTCGCACGTCATGCACATCGTCTCCACCGTCACCGGCAAGGTCGCCGACGGCCGCACCGCCTTCGACGTGCTGACCGCCTGCTTCCCGGCGGGCACCCTCTCCGGCGCCCCCAAGCCGCGCGCCATGCAGATCATCGAGGAGCTGGAGCCCACCCGCCGCGGCCTGTACGGCGGCTGCGTGGGCTACCTCGACTTCGCCGGCGACTCCGACACCGCCATCGCCATCCGCACCGCGCTGCTGCGCGACGGCACGGCGTACGTCCAGGCCGGCGCCGGGGTGGTGGCCGACTCGGACCCGGTGTCCGAGGACACCGAGTGCCGCAACAAGGCCGCGGCCGTGCTGCGCGCGGTGGCCGCGGCGAACCGGCTCCACCAGGCCTGATCCCCGGCGGGCCGAGCCGCTAGCGGGCCGCGAGGGGCGGTAGGGGATAGTGGAGTACGTGAGTGCCGTACCCCACCCCCGAACCGCTCCCCGGGCCGCCACGCCCAGCAGCCGCCGCAGCGTCGCCGTGGCCCTGCTGCTCGGTGCCCTGGGCGCGACCGTCGTCCTCCTCGCCTCCGGCCGCACCTGGGCGCGCGGCACGGCCGCCGTCGGAGGAGGAACGCTTCCTCTGACCGCCGACGGCCAGACCGTCACCGGCGTCCCCGCCGCCCTCGCCATCGTCGGGCTGGCCGCCCTGGTCGCCGTCTTCGCCGTCCGCGGCCGTAGCCGGCTGCTGGTGGCGGGCCTGCTCGCGCTCTCCGGGGCGGGGGCCGGCCTGGCCGCCGTCCTCGGCGCCGGCGACCGGGCCGCGCTGGACGACGAGGCCGCCCGGACCACCGCCGACACCGCCGCGACCGTCGCCGGACTGACCCACACCGCCTGGCCGTACGTCACCGCGGCGGGCGCCGCGCTGATCCTGCTCGCCGGGCTGCTGGCGCTGCGGTACGGCCGTACCTGGCCGGCCATGTCGGGCCGGTACGAGCGCGACGGCTCCCCGCGCCCCCGGAAGGCGGCCGTGCTGGACCCCGACCGGCCCGAGGACCTGTGGAAGGCTCTGGACCGGGGCGAGGACCCGACCGGCACCGGCTGACCCGGCCGGCCGATCTTCGGGCCACCCCGGCGCACCGTGCCCCGCACGGTGCGGGAGAATGACATCCGAGCGTTCGACCCAGCACGTTCGACAGAGCAACGAGGAGCAACTCATGGCGGGCAGCAGCCACGGACACACCCCGGCCGCCTGGACCGGTGTCATCATCGCCTTCATCGGTTTCTGCATCGCGGGAGCCTTCATGGTGCTGGCGAACCCCGTCGGCTTCTGGGCCGGTCTGGCCGTCGTCGCGCTCGGCGGTGTCGTCGGGATGGCGATGCGGGCCGCGGGCATGGGCCAGAAGAAGGCCGCCGCCGCGGC
This sequence comes from Streptomyces sp. NPDC089919, assembly GCF_040684615.1. Taxonomy (NCBI): domain Bacteria; kingdom Bacillati; phylum Actinomycetota; class Actinomycetes; order Kitasatosporales; family Streptomycetaceae; genus Streptomyces; species Streptomyces sp. NPDC089919. The sequence goes on along the minus strand of NZ_JBFBGK010000141.1, from coordinate 1,697 downwards.
CTGAGCGGCCGCGGCCGCTCGGCCGTCGGAACGCACTTTCCGGAAGGCGCGGCCCCCTGGGGCTGCGCCTTCCGGCGCAGACGGCGACAATCACCGGGTGGACGCCTCTCGCACCCCGCCGGCCGCACCGCCGGCCGGCCCGCTCCCGCCGCCCCGGCCGGCCCCGCCGGTGCCCGCCGCACCGGCCGCCGTACCGGCCGTGCCGGTCTCCCGGGTCCGCCGGCTGGCCGTACCGCTCGGCCTCGTCGCGGGGGCCGTGGCGGCCTTCGGGTACGTCGGCGCGGTCGACCCCAACCAGCCCGGCCACTACCCGGTCTGCCCCCTCCTGCGGCTCACCGGGCTGCTGTGCCCGGGCTGCGGGGGACTGCGCAGTGCGCACGCGTTCGCTCAGGGCGATCTCGTCACCGCACTGGGCGCGAACGCCGTGGCGGTGGCCGGCTATTTCGCCTTCGCCGCCTTCATGATCCTCTGGCTGGTGCGCGCCGCCCGCGGCCGTCCGGCCCCGCAGCCCGCCCTGAAACCGGCCCACTGGTGGGCGATCGGCGCCCTGGTCCTGGTCTTCTCGGTGGTCCGGAACCTCCCCTTCGGCTCGGCGCTGGCCCCATGAGGCGCCCGTTCCGGATGTCCAGGTGCTGGGACCGGGCCCACACCGTGCGGAGCTGCGCTCCGCGGCGGGCTAGCATGGCAGTGCTGACCTTGGACAGCCCGACCACCGTCTCCGTACCCGGAAGGGGGCCGCTCGCGTGAGTGTGCTCGACGAGATCATCGAAGGGGTCCGCGCAGACCTTGCCGAACGGCAGGCCCGCGTGAGCCTCGACGAGCTCAAGGAGCGTGCCGCCAAGGCGCCCCAGGCCAAGGACGGTGTCGCGGCCCTGCGCGGCGACGGCGTGAAGGTCATCTGCGAGGTCAAGCGCTCCAGCCCCTCCAAGGGCGCGCTGGCCGCCATCGCCGACCCCGCCGGGCTCGCCGCCGACTACGAGGCGGGCGGCGCGGCCGTCATCTCGGTCCTGACCGAGCAGCGGCGCTTCGGCGGTTCGCTGGCCGACCTGGAGGCCGTCCGCGCCCGGGTCGACGTGCCGATCCTGCGCAAGGACTTCATCGTCACGGCCTACCAGCTGTGGGAGGCCCGGGCCTACGGCGCCGACCTCGCGCTGCTGATCGTCGCCGCCCTCGAGCAGGAGGCCCTGGTCTCCCTCATCGAGCGGGCCGAGTCCATCGGCCTGACCCCGCTCGTCGAGGTCCACGACGAGGAGGAGGTCGAGCGCGCGGTGGCCGCCGGCGCCCGGATCATCGGCGTCAACGCCCGCAACCTCAAGGACCTCAAGGTCGACCGCGGCACCTTCGAGCGGGTCGCCCCGGAGATCCCGGACCACATCGTCAAGGTCGCCGAGTCCGGCGTCCGCGGCCCGCACGACCTCATCGCCTACGCCAACCAGGGCGCCGACGCCGTGCTCGTCGGCGAGTCCCTGGTCACCGGCCGGGACCCGAAGGCGGCCGTGGCCGACCTGGTCGCCGCCGGCGCGCACCCCGCCCTGCGGCACGGCCGGAGCTGACCCCGCCGTGACCGCCGCCCGCCGCGTCCGCCGCCCCGCCCCGAGCCACCGCTCGGGGCTGGCCGGCGCGCCCGCGGCGGCCCCGGCGCGCGACCCGCACGCCCCCCTGGCCCCCGGCGGCCAGCCGCGCGGGTGCGGCGCCCC
>NZ_JBFBGK010000140.1:0-17907 GCF_040684615.1 Streptomyces sp. NPDC089919 | reverse complement strand
GCGGACAGGCCACCAGCGGCGCCAGCGCCCCGGCCACCGCCCGGCAGGGCCGGTCCTCGTGCACCGCGGACTTGAGCAGTTCGGAGACCACGTACCCGAACCCGGTGGCCAGCGGCGCCAGTACGGCCAGGGCGAGCGCGGCGACCGACCCGGCCCGGGCCCGCCACCACAGGGCGACGAACAGGACGCCGAAGAGGAGCAGTCCGGCCTCGGTCCACAGTTCGGCGACCGACTGCACCCAGCCCGGTGTCGAGTGGGCGAAGTCCGTCACGTCGCGATAGAGGTCGGAGGTGTCCATGGTGACCGACTGTATGCAAAGCGGAAGTATGTCTACCTCAGCCCCCTGGCCGATTCCGCTCCCACGGCGTCAGACCGCGGGATGATGATCGCCAAAACACGGAGGCGGCGCGGCGGGTGGGACACGGATCCCGCGCCGATCTCTCGTACAGTTCCCTCCGTGGGATCTCTGCGCAATCCGGTCGGGCCGCTTCCCTCCTCCATCTACTGGCGTCGGAGGGCGGTGCTGGCATCCGTCTTCGCCCTGCTCGCCATCATCGCGACCTGGGCCGTCAGTTCCGGTGCCAAGAAGACGAGTACGGACTCCAAGGGCCCCGGCGAACCCGGTTCGCACGCCCCGATCACCCCCGGCCCGTCGCAGAGCGGCCCGGCGATCAGTCAGTACCCGGGCGGCCGGGGCGAGTCGGGCGGCTCCGGCTCCGAGGGCACCGGCGGCGACTCCGGTACGGACCCCGGCGCCGACGGCGGCTCCGGTGCCGACGCGGGCACCGGCAAGAACGGCGACCCGGGCAGCGGCAACGCCGGCTCCGGCGCGGACCCGGTCCAGGTCCCGGCCGGCTCCCCACTCCCCAACTGCGCGCCCGGCGCGGTCCGGTGGAGCGTCCGCAGCGTCCAGAACTCCTACGAGCCCACCGAGAAGCCGCGGTTGGAGCTGGTGGCGTCCAACACCTCCGGCACCACCTGCAAGGTCGACCTCGGCCCGCGCACCGCCGTCCTGACCCTCACCCGCCCCGGTGACGACAAGGCGCTCTGGTCCTCCGCGGACTGCCCGGCCGACGGAGCGGGCCGCTACTACCGGGTGCCCGCCCAGTCCGCCATCACGCACGCCGTCGAGTGGGACCGCAAGGCCAGCGACCCGGCGAAGTGCGGGTCGCCGGCGGCCGGTGCCGCCGAGGCCGGCACCTACCTCGTCGAGGTCCGCGCCCCCGGCCTGCCGGTGCTGCGCACCTCCTTCGTCCTCGCCAAGGACTGACCGCCGGGGCCGATCGCGTGGGCCCGACGGGCCCCCGGCCGGACACGACGACGCGGACCGGCCCGGGGGCCGGTCCGCGCAGGGTTTTCGGGTACCGCGACCGGTCAGACGTACCGCTCGAGGATCGAGGACTCGGCAAGCCGGGACAGCCCCTCGCGCACGCTGCGCGCCCGGGCCTCGCCCACGCCGTCGACCGTCTGCAGGTCGTCCACGCTCGCCGCGAGCAGCTTCTGCAGCCCGCCGAAGTGCTCCACCAGCCGCTCGATGATCGCCCCGGGCAGCCGTGGCACCTTCGCCAGCAGCCGGTACCCGCGCGGCGAGACCGCCGAGTCCAGCGTCTCGGGCGAGCCGGTGTACCCCAGCGCCCGCGCCACGATGGGCAGTTCCAGCAGCTCCGCGTGGGTCAGCGAGTCCAGCTCCGCCAGCGCCTCCTCGACCGTGCGGGAACGCTTCGCCGTCGGCTCGGGGACGTAGTCCCGCACCACCAGCTCCCGCTCGCCCTCCACGCCCACGGTCAGCTCGTCGAGCTGGAGCGAGAGCAGCCGGCCGTCGGTGCCCAGCTCCAGGACGTACTCGGCGATCTCGGTGGCGATCCGGCGGACCATTTCCAGCCGCTGCGCGACCGCGGTCACGTCGCGGACGGTGACCAGGTCCTCGATCTCCAGCGCGGAGAGCGTGCCCGCCACCTCGTCCAGCCGCAGCTTGTACCGCTCCAGCGTGGCCAGCGCCTGGTTGGCCCGGGACAGGATCGCCCCGGACTCCTCCAGCACCCGGCGCTCGCCGTCCACGTACAGGGCGATCAGCCGCATCGACTGGGAGACCGAGACCACCGGGAAGCCGCACTGCTTGGAGACCCGGTCGGCGGTGCGGTGCCGGGTGCCGGTCTCCTCGGTGGGGATGGACGCGTCCGGGACCAGCTGCACGCCGGCCCGCAGGATCTTGGTGATGTCCTTGTCGAGGATCAGCGCGCCGTCGAGCTTGCACAGCTCGCGCAGCCGGGTGGCGGTGAACTCCACGTCGAGCACGAAACCGCCGGTGCACATGGCGTCCACGGTCTTGTCCATGCCCAGGACGATCAAGCCGCCGGTGTTGCCGCGGACGATCCGCTCCAGACCGTCGCGCAGGGGCTGACCAGGCGCGACAGCGCTCAGGGAGGCACGCATCAGCGCCTCGTGCTTGGAGCTCGCGCCGGACTTCCCGGGTGCTGCTGCCCCGTCCTTGGCTGCCACTGCACTCCTCCGGTCGCGGGTTGCGGTGCCCGACCACGGCCGGGCGGACCAGCCCAAAGTCTACCGGCGCGGTCTGCACGCCCCTGGTGGCTTGCCCGTCCTGACCGATTTCACGCCCGTACGCGGCTCTCCGGTCAGGATGCGCGGGTCCCCGCCGCTTGAACGGCTGTGGCTGTCAGGCCTCCCCCAGCTACCGCTGGGAGGTGCCCCCAGCGGCAGGCCCACCCCTGGGACAAGCGGCTTCGCCGTCGCCTGCGGCGATCCCAGGCCCGGGCCTGCCTCCGGACCAGCCTGCCACAGCCGTTCAAGCGCCTCCCCGCACATCCTGACCGGGAGGCTCCGGGGCTACTCGGCGGCCGGCCGGCGGGGCCGGCTGCGGGGCAGCACCCGCAGCGCGTCGCCCATGTCCGCGACCTCCGTGACCGTCATCCCGGCCGGGACCTTGCCCGGGTCGCCGGGCACCAGCGCGTGCGTGAAGCCGAGCCGGTGCGCCTCCGCCAGCCGCCGCTGCACCCCGGTCACCCGCCGCACCTCGCCGGCCAGCCCGACCTCCCCGATGGCGACCAGGTTCTTCGGCAGCGGGGTGTCCGAGGCCGCCGAGGCCAGCGCCAGCGCGATCGCCAGGTCCGCGGCCGGCTCGGAGAGCTTCACCCCGCCGACCGTCGCCGAGTAGATGTCCCGCTTGCCCAGCGCCGAGATCCGCCCGCGCTGCTCCAGCACCGCCAGCATCATCGACACCCGGGAGGTCTCCAGCCCGGAGGTGGTCCGCCGGGGCGAGGGGATCTGCGAGTCCACCGTCAGCGCCTGCACCTCCGCCACCAGCGGCCGGCGGCCCTCCAGCGTCACCGTCAGGCAGGTGCCCGGCACGGCCTCGGCCCGCCGGGTCAGGAAGAGCCCGCTCGGGTCGGCCAGGCCAGTGATGCCCTCGTCGTGCAGCTCGAAGCAGCCCACCTCGTCGGTGGCGCCGTAGCGGTTCTTCACCCCGCGCACCAGCCGCAGCCGGGCGTGCCGGTCGCCCTCGAAGCTCAGCACCACGTCGACCAGGTGCTCCAGCAGCCGGGGGCCCGCGATCGCGCCGTCCTTGGTGACGTGACCCACCAGCAGGGTGGACATCCCGCGCTCCTTGGACGCCCGGATCAGCGCCCCGGCCACCTCGCGGACCTGCGCCATGCCGCCCGGCGCGCCGTCGATCTCGGGCGAGGCGACCGTCTGTACGGAGTCCAGGACCAGCAGCGAGGGCTTGACGGCGTCCAGGTGCCCCAGCACCGCCGACAGGTCGGTCTCGGCCGCCAGGTAGAGGTGGTCGCTCAATGCGTTGATCCGGTCCGCGCGCAGCCGGACCTGGCTCGCGGACTCCTCGCCCGTGACGTACAGCGTGCGGTGGGTGCCGCTGGCGGCCTTGGCCGCGACGTCCAGCAGCAGCGTGGACTTGCCCACGCCCGGCTCGCCGGCCAGCAGCACCACCGCGCCGGGCACCAGGCCGCCGCCGAGGACCCGGTCCAGCTCGTCCACGCCCGTGCTGCGGGCCGTCGCCTGCCGGCCGTCGACCTGCGCGATCGGCAGCGCGGCCGTCGAGACCCGGCCCGCGGCGGTGGTGCGCACCGCGGGCGCGCCCGTCTCCTCGACCGTCCCCCAGGCCTGGCACTCGGGGCAGCGGCCGAGCCACTTCGCGGTGGTCCAGCCGCACTCGGTGCAGCGGTAGGACGGCCGGTCCTTGGCGGATGATCGGGAAGTACGGGCAGCCATGCGTCCCACCGTAGCGGGCGGGTCCGACAGGGCCCCCGGAGCGCCCGGCGGCGGGTACGGAACCGTTCGTCAGGCCCTCGGTCGCCATACCAGGGATCTGTTCACCCGTAAGGATTAAAACTGCTCAAGGCTTCCAGGGCGCCCGCGGCACAGCTCCTACGGTCACCGGGTGACAAGCAGCAGTCAGGCCCAGCCCTCCCAGAGCACCGGCGCACACCGGGCGCACGGGCGCGCGCCCCGCACGCCGGAGCAGCAGCCCCCCTCCCGCCACGAGCCGCACCTCGACGGCCTGTTCACCTACTGCCTGTCGGTGATGTGCGACCACGAGGCGGCCACCGACGCCCTCGGTGACGTGCTCGTCGTCGCCGACCGGCACTCCGGCCGCTGCCCCGCCGACCCCGGCGAACAGCGCGCCTGGCTCTACGCCCTGGCCCGCTGGGCCTGCCTGCGGCGGCTGACGGCCCAGCGCCGGGCCCGGCCGGGCGCGCACACCGCCCGGCGTGCGCCGGAGCAGACCCGGGCGTACGCCGGGGTCGGTGCGCCCTCCCGCGCGCCCGGACACCTGCCCGCAGAAGCCCCCGGACCGGTACGTGACCACGGCACCGGGGACCTTCCGGACGACCTGTCCGACGACGTGGCGGACGACCCGGCGGGCGCCGACCGGCGGCAGGCCGAGCTGTCCCGGCTGGCCTGGCCGGAGGCCGCCGGCACCACCCCGGAGCAGCGCGAAGCCCTCGAACTGGCGGTCCGGCACGGGCTGGCCGTCTCCGAGGTGGCCGCCGTCCTCGGACTCGGCCCGGCGGCCGCCCGGGAGCTGCTGGCCGGGGCCGCCTGCGAGGTGGAGCGCACCCGGGCCGCGCTGGCCGTGGTCGAGACCGGCAGCTGCCCGGCCGTCTCCCGGCTGACCGGCGACAGCCAGGTGCTGCTCTCCGCCGCCCTGCGCGCGGAACTGGTCCGGCACGTCGACGACTGCCCGGCCTGCCGCCGGGTCGCCGAGCGGGTGGACGCCGTCGGCCCCTGGCCCGGCTCCGGGCGGACCCGCGCCAGCCTCCCGCTGGTGCCCGCGCCCCGGGCCGCCCTGCACCTGGCGGCCCGCGCCCTGCCGCGTGCCCGGATGGCCAGCCCCCGCTTCGACCGCACCGGCTACCCGATGGACCCCAAGGACCGGGCCGCCCGGCGCGAGCGGCTGCGGGCCCGCGCGGTCACCACCACGGTCGTGGCGACCGTGGTCGCGGCCCCGGTGCTCGCCCTGTGGGCCGCCTACCGGGGCGCCCCGCTGACCGGCGAGGGCACCGCCGGCGCCACCCGCATCTCCGCCGCCGAGGCCGACGGGCACACCCGCGCGGCCGGGGGCCCGTACGCCGCCTACGAGAACGCCGGCAACGCCCGCACCCGCCCCGATCCCGGCTTCACCGTCGGCGGCGCCCGGGACATCAGCGTCGAGGTGATCAGCCCGGGCCGGCCCACCGAGCCCGCGAAGGACGGCAAGGTGCCCGGCCGCCTCACCGTCGAGGCCTACGCCTCCGGCGGCGCGACCTTCGTCGTCCTCAAGGCCGGCGGCGGCTCCCCGGTCGACTGGAAGCTGTGGACGGACGCCTCCTGGCTGCGGATGTCCCGCGCCGCCGGGACGCTCGAGCCCGGCGAGACCTTCACCGTACGGATCACCGTCGACCGGACCGTCGAACCGGAGGGCGACTGGATCGCCCGCCTCGGGGTGGACCCCTCGGGCGCCGTGCTCACGATGGAGGGCCGCGGTCCGGCCCGCCCGGTCACCCCGACGCCCACGCCGACCCCGACCCCGACGCCCACCCCGTCGGCGACGGCCCAGAGCCCGTCGCCGACCCCCACGCCGACGCCCACCCCGACCCCGACGGAGGAGCCGACCCCGACCCCCACAGAAGGAACGGTTTCCCCCTCGGAGACCCCGAGCCCCGAGGCCTCGCCCACGAGCTAGCGGGCGCGGGGCCCGCGCGGCGGGCCCGGGACCGGACCGGGGGCCCGGTCCGGGAGGCGCCTCAGACCGCGCCGGCGGCCGGCGCCGGGTCGGCCGGGTGCGGGGCCATCGGCAGGAGCGAGGCCAGCCGCTGCTCGCAGAGCCCGGCCAGCACCTCGTACCCCTCCTTGCCCATCAGCTCGGTCAGCTCGGGCTTGTACGTGACGTACACCGGCTCGCCCGCGCCGTGCGCCGAGGTCGCCGAGGTGCACCACCAATGCAGGTCGTGGCCGCCGGGACCCCAGCCGCGCCGGTCGTACTCGCCGATCGAGACCTGGAGCACCCGGGTGTCGTCCGGGCGGTCGATCCACTCGTACGTCCGCCGCACCGGCAGCTGCCAGCACACGTCCGGCTTGGTCTCCAGCGGCTCCCGGCCCTCCTTGAGCGCCAGGATGTGCAGCGAGCAGCCCGCGCCGCCCGCGAAGCCGGGCCGGTTCTGGAAGATGCAGGACCCCTCCCAGCGGCGGGTCTGCTTGTCGCCGTCCTCGTCGAGCTGGGTCCAGCCCGCGGCCTTGCCCTGGTCGTGGAACTGCCACAGCTCGGGGGTGAGCCGCGCCACGTGCCCGGCCACCCGCGCCTCGTCCTCCTCGTCGGAGAAGTGCGCGCCCAGCGTGCAGCAGCCGTCGTCCGCGCGGCCGGCCTGGATGCCCTGGCAGCCGCTGCCGAAGATGCAGGTCCAGCGGGAGGTCAGCCACGTCAGGTCGCAGCGGAAGACCTGCTCGTCGTCGGCCGGGTCCGGGAACTCGGCCCACGCGCGCGGGAAGTCGAGCCCGACCTCGTCGGAACGCTTCGACTTCTTGGGGGTTTTTGCCTGCTTCTTGGCCTTCTTCGTATTTGGCACACCCCAAGCCTAAGGCGGGTGGCAGGCCGAATGGCCGAATCGCAGTAGCGTTCCTTTCATGAGACTCGGTGTCCTTGATGTGGGTTCGAACACGGTGCATCTGCTGGTGGTGGATGCGCACCCCGGTGCCCGACCCCTGCCCGCGCACTCCCACAAGGCCGAGCTGCGGCTCGCGGAGCTCCTCGACCCGGCCGGGGCCATCGGCCCGGAGGGCGTGGACAAGCTCGTCGCCGTGATCGCCGGCGCGGCGCAGGCGGCCGAGGACAAGGGCTGCGAGCAGGTCCTGTCCTTCGCGACCTCGGCGGTGCGCGAGGCCACCAACGCGGACGAGGTGCTGTGCCGGGTCCGTGAGGAGACCGGCGTCGAGCTCCAGGTCCTCAGCGGCGAGGAGGAGGCCCGGCTGACCTTCCTGGCGGTCCGCCGCTGGTTCGGCTGGTCCGCGGGCAAGCTGCTGGTCCTCGACATCGGCGGAGGATCGCTCGAGATCGGCTACGGCATCGACGAGGAGCCGGACGCCGCGGTGTCGCTGCCGCTGGGGGCCGGGCGGCTCACCAACGGCTGGCTGCCGGGGGACCCGGCCGACCCCGCGGACGTGCGCGCGCTGCGGCGGCACGTGCGGGCGCAGATCGCCCGGACCGTCGGGGAGTTCGCCCGCTTCGGGGCCCCGGACCACGTGGTCGCCACCTCCAAGACCTTCAAGCAGCTCGCCCGGATCGCGGGCGCGGCCCGCTCCGCGGACGGCCTGTACGTCCAGCGCGACCTGACCCGCAAGTCCCTGGAGGAGTGGGTCCCCAAGCTGGCCGCCATGACGGCCGCGGAACGGGCCCAGCTCCCGGGCGTCTCCGAGGGCCGGGCCGGCCAGCTCCTGGCCGGCGCGCTGGTCGCCGAAGGCGCCATGGACCTCTTCGGCGTGGACGAACTGGAAATCTGCCCCTGGGCCCTGCGAGAAGGCCTCATCCTCCGCCGCCTCGACCACCTCCCGTCGTAACCCGCGCCAATCCAGCCCCGGTGGCGGGGCAGCCGAGTGCCACGGGCGGGGTAAGTCCAGCCGCGCCGGCGTTTGAGGCGCGGGGTCCGGGGCGGAGCCCCGAAACCTGCGCCCGGCCCCTGCTCATGGCGTGCCCCGCCGGGGACACCGGCGGCCGGGTACGCCATGCCCGCGCCGGCGGATCCGTGGGCTGGGGCCCGGCCCGGGCGCGCGGCCCGTAATCTGTCCCCGTGGCAGAACCAGTCGTGCGCATCCCCGACGCGAAGGTCGCGCTGTCCACGGCCTCGGTCTACCCGGAGTCGACGGCGACCGCCTTCGAGATCGCCGCGCGCCTGGGCTACGACGGCGTCGAGGTCATGGTCTGGACGGACCCGGTCAGCCAGGACGTCGAGGCCCTGCGCAGGCTGAGCGACTACCACCAGGTGCCGATCCTCGCGATCCACGCCCCCTGCCTCCTGATCACCCAGCGGGTCTGGTCCACCGACCCCTGGGTCAAGCTCCAGCGCGCCCGGGCCGCCGCCGAGAAGCTGGGCGCCTCGACCGTGGTCGTGCACCCGCCCTTCCGCTGGCAGCGCCAGTACTCCCGGGAGTTCGTCGAGGGCATCTGGCGGATGGCCGACGAGACCGACGTCCGGTTCGCCGTCGAGAACATGTACCCCTGGCGGTACAAGGACCGCGAGATGCTGGCGTACGCCCCCGAGTGGGACGTCACCAAGGACGACTACCGGCACTTCACCGTCGACCTCTCGCACACCGCCACCGCCCGCACCGACGCCACCGCGATGATCGACCGCATGGGCGACCGGCTGGCCCACGTCCACCTCGCCGACGGCAACGGCTCCGCCAAGGACGAGCACCTGGTCCCCGGCCGCGGCACCCAGCCCTGCGCCGAGCTGCTGGAGCGCCTGGCCCTCGGCGGCTTCGACGGCCACGTCGTCATCGAGGTCAACACCCGCCGCGCGATGTCGGCCGCCGAACGCGAGGCCGACCTCGCCGAGGCGCTGGCCTTCACCCGGCTGCACCTCGCCTCCGCCCTGCGGGTGCCCCGTACGTGAGCGACACCGCACAGCCCCGCCGCGGACGCGGCCGGCCCTCCCGCGCCGAGGCCGCCGCCGGCCCCGGCGCCCGGGAGCTGATCCGGCGCGCGGCCCGCGAGGAGTTCGCCGCCCGCGGCTACGACAAGACCTCGGTCCGCGGCATCGCGAAGGCGGCCGGCGTCGACGCGGCGCTGGTGCACCACTACTTCGGCACGAAGGAAGAGGTCTTCGCCGCCGCCGTGGAGGTCTCCTTCGACAGCGAGCAGGCCGTCCCGGCCGTCCTCGGCGGCGGCCCCGACGGCCTCGGCGAGCGCCTGGCCCGGTACTTCCTCGCCGTCTGGGAGAACGAGACCACCCGCGCCCCGCTGCTGGCGGTGGTCCGCTCGGCCCTGACCCACGAGGCGGCGGCCAAGGTGCTGCGGCAGTTCGTGCTGCGCCGGCTGCTGGAGCGGATCGCCCGCGAGCTCGACGTCCCCGACCCGGAGTTCCGGGCCGAGCTGGCCGCGGCCCATATGATCGGCATCGCGATCGCGCGGTACGTGATCCAGCTGGAGCCGCTGGCCTCGGCGGACCCGGAGGAGATCGTCGCGCAGGTGGCGCCCACCCTCCAGCGGTACCTCACCGAGGCCTGACCGGGCCGCCCGGCACCCCGAGGGGCGGTGCCCGAGGAGTGACCCGCACGTCCCGGCATCCGGACGCCCTGTCCGGATCCTGGGCCCGGGGCGTAGGCTCGTAGGCAGTCGTATCCGCAGTCTCCGACTGCGCCGCTACTGGGGAGTGAACCCGATGCCCGAGCTGAGGTCCCGCACCGTCACCCACGGCCGCAACATGGCGGGCGCCCGCGCCCTCATGCGCGCATCGGGCGTAGCGAGTGAAGACATCGGCAAGCCGATCATCGCGGTGGCGAACTCCTTCACCGAGTTCGTCCCCGGCCACACCCACCTCGCGCCGGTCGGCCGGATCGTCTCGGACGCCATCCGCGCCGCCGGGGCCGTCCCCCGCGAGTTCAACACCATCGCGGTCGACGACGGCATCGCCATGGGCCACGCCGGCATGCTCTACTCGCTGCCCTCCCGCGACCTGATCGCCGACAGCGTGGAGTACATGGTCGAGGCGCACTGCGCCGACGCCCTGATCTGCATCTCCAACTGCGACAAGATCACCCCCGGCATGCTGATGGCCGCGCTGCGCCTGAACATCCCGGTGGTCTTCGTCTCCGGCGGCCCGATGGAGGCCGGCCAGGCCACCCTCGTCGACGGCACCGTCCGCAAGCTCGACCTGATCGACGCCATGGTCGACGCGGCCAACGACAAGATCTCCGACGCGGACGTGCTGCGCATCGAGGAGAACGCCTGCCCGACCTGCGGCTCCTGTTCCGGCATGTTCACCGCCAACTCCATGAACTGCCTCGCCGAGGCCATCGGCCTGGCCCTCCCGGGCAACGGCTCGGTGCTCGCCACCCACACCGCCCGCCGCGCCCTCTACGAGGAGGCCGGCCGCACGGTCGTCGAGATCACCAAGCGCTACTACGAGCAGGACGACGCCTCCGTCCTGCCCCGCAACGTCGCCAGCCGCGAGGCCTTCGAGAACGCCATGGCGCTCGACATCGCGATGGGCGGCTCCACCAACACGATCCTGCACCTGCTGGCCGCCGCCCAGGAGGCGGGCCTGGACTACGACCTCAAGGACATCGACGCGGTCTCGCGCCGGGTCCCGTGCCTGGCCAAGGTCGCGCCCAACGTCGCGCCCGGCGGCACCTACTACATGGAGGACGTGCACCGGGCCGGCGGCATCCCCGCCATCCTCGGCGAGCTGTACCGCGGCGGCCTGCTCAACAAGGACGTCAACACCGTCCACTCCACCTCCATGGAGGAGTGGCTGGGCACCTGGGACGCCCGCTCGGGCACCGCCAGCGCCGAGGCCATGGAGCTGTGGCACGCCGCCCCCGGCTGCAAGCGCTCCGCCACCGCCTTCTCGCAGTCCGAGCGCTGGGAGACCCTGGACCTGGACGCCGCGGGCGGCTGCATCCGCTCCGTCGAGCACGCGTACTCCAAGGACGGCGGCCTCGCCGTCCTCAAGGGCAACCTCGCCGAGGACGGCTGCGTGGTGAAGACCGCCGGCGTCGACGAGTCCATCTGGACCTTCGAGGGCCCGGCCGTGGTCTGCGAGTCCCAGGACGAGGCCGTCGAGAAGATCCTCTCCAAGCAGGTCGTGGACGGCGACGTGGTCGTGATCCGCTACGAGGGCCCGCGCGGCGGCCCCGGCATGCAGGAAATGCTCTACCCCACCTCCTTCCTCAAGGGCCGGGGCCTGGGCAAGACCTGCGCGCTGGTCACCGACGGCCGCTTCTCCGGCGGCACTTCGGGCCTCTCCATCGGCCACGCCTCCCCGGAGGCGGCCTCCGGCGGCACCATCGCCCTGGTGGAGAACGGCGACCGGATCCGCATCGACATCCCCAACCGCTCCATCGAACTCCTCGTCCCCGAGGAGGAGCTGACGGCCCGTCGTGAAGCCCTGGGCGGCGTCTACGCCCCCAAGGACCGCGAGCGCAAGGTCTCCGCGGCCCTGCGCGCCTACGCCGCCATGGCCACCAGCGCCGACAAGGGCGCCGTCCGGGACGTCTCCAAGCTCGGCTGACCCACCCCGATCCCGAAGCGGCCGCCCCGACTGACCCGGGCCGGCCGCTTCGTCGTCCGCCACCCCCCGGCCACCGTCACCAGCCCCCCGGCTCCCGGGCGTCCACCGCGAAGACCGAGCCGTCGGGGGCGCCGGCGTAGACCCGGTCGCCGTGCACGAAGGGCGTCGGCACCGTCGGGAGGACCGAGGCGGTACCGGGGCCCGGCCGGGGCCGGGTCTGCCCGAGCAGCGCTCCGCTGCGGCCGTCCACCGCCAGCAGCCGCCCGTCGGCCGCCGACAGGTACACCCGGCCGCCGGCGGCCACCGGCCGCGACGCGTGCGAGACCGAGGTCTCGTACCGCCACGCCTCGGCCCGGGCACCCGCCGCCGCGCCGTCCGTCCGTACCGCGATCAGCCCGCCCAGTGCACCGATCACGTACGTGGTGCCGTCCGCACCCACCGCCGCCTGGGCCTGGTCCACCGGGATCCGCAGCGGCAACCGCCGGACGGCGGCCGTGCGCAGGTCGACCCGGACCACGGCATCGGTCAGCGCCGACCGGTCGGCCCGCAGCAGGACCAGCCCGCCCGCGGCGCTGCCCACGGGCGTCAGGTCGCCCTGCACCCGCCGCTGCCAGAGCTGCCGCCCGGTGTCGGCGGCGAAGGCCGTCACCGTGCTCGCCCCGTCCGCCTCGCCGGCGGTGACCGCGAACGCGGTGGCCCCGTCCGGGGCCACCAGCCACTGGGCGCCGACGCCGCCGAGCCGCTTCGACCACCGGAGACGGCCGGTCGCCGCGTCCAGCGCGGTCACCCGCCCGTCCGAGGCGGCCAGCAGCACCGACTTGCCGGCCGTCAGCGGCGTCGCCGATCCGGTGACCGGCACGGACCACCGGCGCGCACCGGTGCCGGCGTCGAGCGCGAGCAGCGCGTCCCCGCCCGGCGCGACCGCGTACACCAGCCCGGCCCGCGCCGCCGGCGCCCGGTCCGCCTCGGCCCGGGCCGCCCCGCCCGGGGCCTTGACCGACCAGCGCACCGCGCCGTCCGCCGGGTCCAGCCGCGCCGCGGTCAGCCCCGGCGCCTTGCAGTAGACCGCGCCGGGTTCCCCGTACGTGCAGACGGGAGTGCGGTTGTCCGCCCCGGCGGTCCCGAGGGACACCGCCCAGGGCCCACCGGCCGGCGGGCCCGTCCGGTGGGCCACGACCGGCGCCGCCGGCTCCCCGCCCGCCGCCCCGGTCACGAGGTACGCCGCCACGCCGGCCCCCGCCAGCAGGACGGCCGCGCCGGCCAGGAGCACCCGCCGGCCGGGCCGCCGCCGGGCGGGCGCGGACGGCTCCGCCACCGGCTCGGGGACCGGGATCCGGGACCGCCGGTGGGTGTCCTGCTGCGACCGGGCGCCGACCGGGTCCCGCGGCGCCGGTATGAAGGCGCGGGTGTCCTCCGAGGTCGGGTAGGCCGCCGAGCGCAGCGCGGCGATCAGCGCGTCGGTCGTGGGCCGCTTCGCCGGGTCCTTCTGCAGGCAGCGCTCGATGACCGGCCGCAGTTCTTCCGGAACGTCGTTCAGGTTCGGTTCGTGATGAACCACCTGATAAGCGACCAGATAGGGGCTGTCGGAATCGAAAGGACCCCGGCCGGTCGCCGCGTGCACGAGTACCGCGCCCATCGCGAATACGTCCGCTTCCGGTCCGACCTCGCGCGGCCGTTGGAACTGTTCCGGAGCCATGAACGGCGGCGTGCCGATCAACTTCCCGGTCTCGGTGCGCAGATCGCTGTCGTACGGGCGGGAAATTCCGAAGTCGATGACCTTCGGGCCGTCGCCGGCCATCAGGACATTGCTCGGCTTCAAATCCCGGTGCACCAGACCGGCCCGGTGGATATCGCGCAACGCCTCGGCGAGTCCGGCGCCCAGCCGGTTCAGTTCGTGCGTTTCGAGGGGATTCCGCTTGACCCGCTCGGACAGGGTCGGCCCGTCCACGAAAAGCGTGGCCATCCAGGGCCGCTCGGCATCGGGGTCGGCGTCGACCACCGCCGCGGTGAAGGCGCCCGAGACCCGGCGGGCAGCCGTCACCTCCTGCCGGAAGCGGGCCCGGAACTCGGGATCGGCCGCGAATTCGGCGTGCACGACCTTCACGGCGAGCCGCAGGCCGGAGGCCGAGGTGGCCAGGTGCACCACGCCCATGCCGCCGGAACCGAGTACGGATTCCAGCCGGTACTGCCCCGCGTATTCCGGCTGAGCCGGATGCGCGGGCTGCGCCGAGCGCGGCATGCCCACCCCCCGTGTGCTTCGTACGCATTCGCGCCCGGGGAGCCTACCGAGCCCTGCTAGCCTGCGCGAGTCACACACCGTGAAGCATTGGGGGAGAGTCGCATGAGCGGCGACGCAGTAACGGCCCGGTACCAGGTGGCACCCGGATACCGCGTGAATGTCCGCAGCGGCCCGGGGACGAACTACAGCATCGTCAAGGTGCTCGGCGAGGGCGCGTCCGTGCCGATCAACTGCCAGTGCTCCGGCACGACGGTCTCGGGCCCTTACGGCACATCCAACATATGGGACAACATCGCCAACGGTCAGTTCGTCGCCGACGCCTACGTCCACACCGGACGCGACGGATACATCGCTCCGCGTTGCTCCTGATCTCCACCCGTTCCGCCCCGGGAATCCACCGCCGGATTACGCCCCCGGGGCTGGGATAATCGTCGGTGTGAGCGATGAACGAGAAGTCGACGACAGCGGCGCAGCCGCCGCCCGCCCCGCGCCGGCCAAGCCCGCTGCCGCCCCGGGCCCGCAGCCCGAGGAGATCCGCTTCTTCGGCACCACCTGGGTCAACCACGACAACGGCTACGCCCTGCGCCGGGCCGGCGCCGCGGCCGGCTCCCTGCTCGCCGCCGTGGCCGCCGCCTTCGTCCTGCGCTTCGCGTACGAGGGCCTGCAGCTCGGCGACGTCGGCGGCTTCGTCTCGGTGACCGTCGTGGTGATGTTCGCGGTGTGCAGCGCGATCGCCTTCGTCAAGACCTGGGAGTCCTTCTCCAAGCGCCCGGCCCCCGGCACCGACGACGCCTCCCTCAAGGGCCTCAAGGCCATCGGCTTCATCGGCTCCCTCATCGCCTACTTCCTCCGCTCGCTCGTGGAGGCCCCCGGCGAGAAGCTGCGCCGCGCCGAGTACGAGCGCGCCGCGGCCGAGTTCGAGCGCCGCCGCGCCTCCCGTACCGGCAACCCCGCCGCGCGGCGCAAGCGCAAGAAGTAGCCGCCGCTCCGCTCCTCTCCCTTCGGCCAACGGCCCGCACCCCGACCCGGGGTGCGGGCCGTTGCGCGTTCCCGGGGCGGTCCGCATCCGCGGGCCCCGCCGGGCGCCTTGACGGGCGGCACCCCCAGGAGCATTATTCCGCACATGATGAATAAAAATGGTGGAGGAGCCGCGGTCCACGCCCGCGCCCTCCGCGTCACCCGCGGCACCCGCGAGGTCCTGCGCGGCCTCGACTTCGAGGTCCCCCGCGGTCGCATCACCGGCCTCCTCGGCCCCTCCGGCTGCGGCAAGACGACCCTGATGCGCGCCCTCGTCGGCAGCCAGGCCAAGGTCACCGGCACCCTCGACGTCCTCGGCCGACCCGCCGGCGACCCGGCCCTGCGCTCCCGGATCGGCTACGTCACCCAGGCGCCCTCCGTCTACGACGACCTCAGCGTCCGCCAGAACCTCGACTACTTCGCCGCCGTGCTCGACCCCGGCCGCGCCGCCGCCGCCCGCCGCCGCGCCACCGTCGAGCAGGCCCTGCACGACGTCGACCTCACCGGCCACGCCGACGCCCTGGCCGGCCGGCTCTCCGGCGGCCAGCGCAACCGCGTCTCCCTCGCCGTCGCCCTGCTCGGCACCCCCGAGCTGCTGGTCCTCGACGAACCCACCGTCGGTCTGGACCCCGTACTCCGCCGCGACCTGTGGGACCTCTTCCACCGCATCACCGCCGACCGCGGCGCCACCCTGCTCGTCTCCTCGCACGTCATGGACGAGGCCGAGCGCTGCCACGACCTGCTCCTGATGCGCGAGGGCCGGATCCTCGCCCAGGACACCCCCGACGCCCTCCGCCGCCGCACGGGCGCCGACACCGTCGAAGAGGGCTTCCTCCACCTCGTCGACGCCGCCAACCAGGCCGCCACCACCGGAGACGCACGATGACCCACCCGTCGCCCACCACCACCCCCGCAAGGCCGCGCCTCGCGCCGTCTGGATTCCGCACCCTCGCCACCGCCGCCCGCGTGCTGCGCCAGCTGCGCCACGACCCGCGGTCGATCGCCCTGATGCTCCTGGTCCCGGTCGTCATGCTGGTCCTGCTGCGCTACGTCTTCGACGGCAGCCCGCGCACCTTCGACGGCATCGGCGCCTCGCTCCTCGGGATCTTCCCGCTCATCACGATGTTCCTGGTGACCTCCATCGCCACCCTGCGCGAACGCACCTCCGGCACCCTCGAACGACTCCTCGCCATGCCCCTCGGCAAGGGCGACCTCATCGCCGGCTACGCCCTCGCCTTCGGTGCCGTCGCCGTCGTCCAGTCCACCCTCGCCACCGGCGTCGCCCTCTGGACCCTCGGGCTCGACGTGACCGGCTCGCCCTGGCTGCTGCTCCTGGTCGCCCTGCTCGACGCGCTGCTCGGCACCGCCCTCGGCCTCTTCGTCTCGGCCTTCGCCTCCTCCGAGTTCCAGGCCGTCCAGTTCATGCCGGCGGTGATCTTCCCCCAGCTGCTGCTCTGCGGACTCTTCGCGCCCCGCTCCACCATGCAGCCGGCCCTCGAGGCCGTCTCCGACGTCCTCCCCATGTCCTACGCGGTGGACGGGATGAACCAGGTGCTCCACCACAGCGAGGTCACCGGCGACTTCCTCCGCGACGTCCTGATCGTGGCCGGCTGCGCCCTGCTGGTCCTGGCCCTGGGCGCGGCCACCCTCCGCCGCCGCACCGACTGACCGCCGCCAGGCCCGCCCCGAGGAAGGCTCCACCGCAGGTTGACCGCTCTGTGGAC
Source organism: Streptomyces sp. NPDC089919 (assembly GCF_040684615.1). Taxonomy (NCBI): domain Bacteria; kingdom Bacillati; phylum Actinomycetota; class Actinomycetes; order Kitasatosporales; family Streptomycetaceae; genus Streptomyces; species Streptomyces sp. NPDC089919. Next base: position 1,186 of record NZ_JBFBGK010000140.1, on the reverse strand, counting down.
GGCCCCGACCCCGCCGCGGGCCCGGGTGCAAGGATGAGCGGACAGACGTCAGCGCACGTGGCGCACGTGCGTGCAGCAGCAGCACCAGCTCGGCGAGGTGAGTCCGCATGACCCAGACAGTCGCAGTCCTCGGTACCGGCAAGATCGGCGAGGCCCTGCTGAGCGGGATGATCCGGGGCGGCTGGCCCGCCTCGCACCTGCTCGTCACCGCCCGCCGCGCCGAGCGCGCCGAGGAGCTGCGCACCCGGTACGGCGTCGAGGCGGTCACCAACGCCGAGGCCGCCAAGCGCGCCGACATCCTGATCCTCACGGTCAAGCCGCAGGACATGGGCAAGCTCCTCGAAGAGCTCGCCCCGCACGTCCCGGCCGGCCGGCTGGTCATCAGCGGCGCCGCCGGCGTCCCCACCTCCTTCTTCGAGGAGCGGCTGGCCCCCGGCACCCCGGTGGTCCGGGTCATGACGAACACCCCGGCGCTGGTCGACGAGGCCATGTCCGTCATCTCGGCCGGCAGCCACGCCACCGCCGAGCACCTGGCGCACGCCGAGGAGATCTTCGGCGGGGTCGGCAAGACCCTGCGCGTCCCCGAGTCCCAGCAGGACGCGGCCACCGCCCTCTCCGGCTCGGGCCCGGCGTACTTCTACTACCTGGTCGAGGCGATGACCGACGCCGGCATCCTGCTGGGCCTGCCCCGTGCCCAGGCGCACGACCTGATCGTGCAGGCCGCCATCGGCGCCGCCGTGATGCTGCGCGACAGCGGCGAGCACCCGGTCAAGCTCCGCGAGGCCGTGACCTCCCCGGCCGGCACGACCATCAACGCCATCGTCGAACTGGAACGCCACGGCGTACGGGCCGCCCTGATCGCCGCGCTCGAAGCCGCCCGGGACCGCAGCCGCGAGCTGGCCTCCGGCAACGGCTGACCGGCCCGCGGGCTGACCTGCGGGTCGGCCGCACCGACCCGAAAGGGTGACGGACCGACGGGGGTTGACACGACCCCCCTCGGTCCGTAGTGTTCTCCGAGTTGTCCGACGTGAGCGCCGACTCCGGTCGGTCCCCGGACAGCCATTCCGCAAGCACCCAATCGAACGAACGACGCACTTTGTCGTCTCGTTTTCATGCGTATTTGCGAATGAGGAATCCGTGTCCGAAGGGCACGCCCCCGATTAGCTCGGGAGCGAGGAATCCGCTA
>NZ_JBFBGK010000139.1:0-18044 GCF_040684615.1 Streptomyces sp. NPDC089919 | reverse complement strand
GGCCCTCGCCCGCGGTGGCGCGGATGCCGAGGAAGTAGCCCAGCTTGATCGGATTGAGGTAGATCTCCCGCACACCAGCCCCCGCCCGACCCCCGCCCGCCTACCGCAGCCCGCCGCCCGGGAAGGGGCCGGGCATGTGGTTGGTGGTCTGGCCGGGGTACTGGACGGGGAGCTGGGCCGGGAGTTGGCCGAGCCACTGGAGGGTGCCGCGGACCTCGGTCGGGAAGGGGTGGTGGGGGCCGTGCAGGCGCTCGGCGTCGAAGAGCAGCCGGGCCAGGGTCTCGTGGGCCGCGGCCCGGTCCCCCAGCGCCAGCAGGAGGTTGCCGATCCGGCGGCGGACCTCCAGGGGCAGCTCGCGGTCGGAGTTGGCGTACTGGTTCTCGAAGTACGGCAGCAGCGAGCGGTACTCGGCGAGCGCGGCGGCCGGTTCGCCGAGCTGTTCCAGGCACTGGGCGACCTCGTAGCGCAGCCGCAGCGACTTGGGCTGGCCGATGCCGGACTCGGCGGCGTACTCGTCGGCCAGCCGGCGCAGTTCGGGCAGCGCCCGGCGGTACTGACCGTCGTCCATCAGCGTGGCGGCGTACTGCTTGCGCAGCGAGCGGACCACGGTCGAGCGCTCGCCGTGCTGGGCCTCGGCGACCGGCAGGATCGCGCCGAGCACGTCCACGGCCTGGGTCAGGCGGCCCTCCCCGAGCAGCCGCTTGACCTCGTCGACGGCGGCGGCCACATCGGCCCGGGCCGGCGCGGAGGCCGGGACCGGGGGCACGGCCGGGACGGCCGGCGCGGGGGCACCGGCCCGGTCGGGCCAGGGGGCGTGCGGCCGCAGGAAGGGCCGGGTCGGGTCCTGGGGCTTCCCGCTGGGCCGGGCGCCGCCGCGGGCGGGCAGCAGCGGCTCCAGGGCCTCGTAGACCTCCTGCGCGGAACCGGGCCGCTCCTGGGGCTCCTTGGCCAGCAGCCGCAGCACCAGCGCCTCCAGCGCGGCCGGCACCTCGGGGCGGGTCCGGCGGACCGGCGCGGGCTGTTCGTAGAGGTGGCCGTGGAGCACGCCGAGGGCGGTGGCGCCGGCGAAGGGGATGGTCCCGGTCAGCAGTTCGTGCAGGACCACGCCGAGGGCGTAGAGGTCGGTGTACGGGCCGACCGCGCCGCCCATGGCCTGCTCGGGGGACATGTAGGCGGGGCTGCCGATGGGCACCCCGACCCGGGTCAGGCGGGTGGTGTCGGCGCTGTCGATGACGGCGGCCACCCCGAGGTCGAGCACGGTGACGGTGCCGTCGGGCCGGACCATGACGTTGCGGGGCTTGAGGTCGCGGTGGACGATCGGCACGGCGTGCACGGCCGAGAGCACCGCGCACAGCTGCGCCGCGACCGAGACCGCCCAGGTCCAGGGGTAGGGGTCGTGGGCGGCGAGGTGGTCGGCGAGGTCGGCGCCCTCGACGTGCTGCATGACCAGGTACAGGTCCTCGCCGTCGCTGCCCGCGTCGTGGACGGTGACCAGGCCCGGGTGGTCGACCTGGGCGGTGACCCGGCACTCGCGGACGAACCGGCGGCGCATCTCCTCGGCCTCGGAGGAGGCCCCGGCGACCTTGTCGGGACGCAGCAGCTTGACCGCCACCCGCCGGTCCAGCCGCTGGTCGTAGCCGGTCCACACCTGGCCCATGCCGCCCTGGCCGAGGACGGTGGTGAGCTGGTACCGGTCCGCGATGACGCGTCCGGTCACCGGCCGGCCTCCGGGCCGTGGCCGGGCCCGTGGCCCTCCTCGCGGCGCAGCAGCTCGCTGAGCTCGTCCAGCTCTGCGCGGACCTGGTCGATGCGGTGCGGCTGGGCCGGGCCGGGGACCGGGGGCTGGCCCTGGCCGGGCACGGGGGTCCGGTCCGGGCCGGGGTAGCCGTACCCGGGCTGCGGCTGCGCCTGCGGGCGGGTCTGGTCGTACGGGCCCGGGTACGGCACCGGGGGCGGGTTCCAGGGCGCGACGGCCGGCTTGGCGTAGTAGGCGATGTCGGCGTAGAGGAACCAGCCCACCGCGGCGATGGCCGAGCTCAGGATGATGACCATCCCGAGGGTGCCGTTGGGGCTGGAGAGGTCGTCCGTCTTGTCCGTGGCCACGAGCGTCAGGGCCAGGGCGGTGGCGACCAGGAAGCCCGCGAAGACCAGCCAGTTGCGCTTGCGGCTGTCGGTGATGGCCACCTTCAGCGGGGCGGTCCAGGCCAGGAACCCGCAGCTGAGCAGCGGCAGGGCCACGAACAGCACGCGCAGGGCGGCCAGCGTCCCGTCACTGGGGCGGTTGACGGGCCGTTGCGGCGGCTGCTGCGGGAAACCGGGGCCGTGCATTGCTGCTCCTGACTGGCCTGGGCGGGGCGGGCGGCGCGGAGGTGCGCGGAATCTGGGACAGGTCAGAGGGTATACACCGGGCCGGGCGGTCCGGCCGGGCTTGTCCCAACCGTTGTGCGGAAGCCGTCGGGCGGGGCCGCGGGCACGGGGTTCCGGACCGGTTCCGGACGGGCCGGCGGCCGGCTCGGCCGGGCGGCCCGGGTGGGTGCCCCGGTGCCCGGCGGGCTACCGGAAGCGGGCCGGCGGGCGGGTCGGGTTGCCGCCGGCCGGCAGCGTCTGGTCGGGGCAGCCGGAGAGGATGCGGCGCATCGCGTCCCGCTCCGCGGCCGTCACCCACAGGCCGTACTTCTTCTTGACGGCCACCTGGGCGGCCACGTACGGGCAGCGGTACTCGCGGTTGTGCGGCAGCCAGCTCGCGGCGTCCCCGTCGCCCTTGCGGCGGTTGGCGGCGGCGTCGACGGCGACCAGGTTGAGCGGGTCGTTGGCGAAGGCGATCCGCTTGCCCTCGTCCCACCTGCGGGCGCCCTTCTGCCAGGCGTCGGAGAGGGCCACCACGTGGTCGACGTCCATGACCGACTGGCCGCGCTCGTAGGCGAGGCGGGCGCCGGTGTAGGGGTCCTTCTGGAGCACGCCCGAGATGACCTTGCAGTCGTCGCCCTTGACCAGGGCGTTGGCGAGGTCGCGCCGGAGGATGTCGTCGCGGGTGTCGCAGCCGTTGCGGTCGGTGTCCAGCCAGGGCGAGCCGAACTCCTCGCGGGCGTACCCCGTCTTCGGGGCCCGGCCCTTGACGGCCAGCGCGTCCACCGCCCGGTACGCCTCGCCGCCGGCCGGGGTGGCCGGCCCGGCCGCGCCGCCCGGGCGCGCGGCGGCGGCGCCGCTCGGCGTACAGCCCGTCAGGGCCAGCACGGGGGCGAGCAGGAGCACGGGGAGAACACGGCGGGGGCGCATGGAACCCAGATCCTAGACCGTGCACGGTCCAGACCAATTCACCCCCTCAGCGAGCGAAACGGGTGAAAGCCGCGTACCGTCGCAAACGGGAACCCGAAAGGAGCCCTCGCATGGGGATTTTCGACAAGGCCAGGGAAATGCTGGGCGGCAAGGGCAAGCAGATGTCCGACGCTGTCGAGCAGGAGGTCAACGAGAGGACCGGCAACAAGTACGCCGACCAGGTCGACAAGGCCCAGCAGGAGGCCGAGAGGCGACTGGGGATCGACGACGACCCCAACAAGTGACGGCCGCTTTCGAGCCCCGACCGCCCGTGGACCACTGAGGTCCACGGGCGGTCGCGTTTCCCGCTCCAGTGGTGCCGGCCGCTACGAGCCCAGGATCTGGGTCAGGAACTCACCCGTCCAAGCCAGGAGTTCGCGGCCGACCAGCGGCTTGCCGCCGATCTTGCCGGTCTTCGGGCGGGGCACGAGGACCTGGGAGGTGGCCGGCTTGAGGAGGGAGCCGGGGTAGAGCCGCTTCAGGCGCAGCTCCTGGGACTCGCGCAACTCCACCGGCCCGAAGCGGATGTTGGTGCCCTGGAGGGTGATGTCGCCGACCCCGCAGGCCCGCGCCAGCATCCGCAGCCCGGCCACCAGCAGGAGGTTCTCCACCGGCTCCGGCAGCTTGCCGTACCGGTCGGTCAGCTCCTCGCGGACCGCCCGCACGTCGTCCTCGGAGGAGGCCGCGGCGATCGCCCGGTAGGCCTGCAGGCGCAGCCGCTCGCCGGGGGCGTAGTCGTGCGGGACGTGCGCGTCCACCGGCAGCTCGATCTTGACCTCCAGCGGCGGCTCCTCCTCCGGCCCGCCCTCCAGGGAGGCCCGGTAGTCCGCCACCGCCTCGCCGACCATCCGGACGTACAGGTCGAAGCCGACGCCGGCGATGTGGCCGGACTGCTCGCCGCCGAGCAGGTTGCCCGCGCCGCGGATCTCCAGGTCCTTCATGGCCACGTACATGCCAGCGCCCATCTCGGTGTGCTGGGCGATGGTGGCCAGGCGCTCGTGCGCGGTCTCGGTGAGGGGCTTCTCCGGCGGGTACAGGAAGTAGGCGTAGCCGCGCTCGCGGCCGCGGCCGACCCGGCCGCGCAGCTGGTGCAGCTGGGAGAGGCCGAAGTTGTCGCCGCGCTCGACGATGAGGGTGTTGGCGTTGGAGATGTCGATGCCCGACTCCACGATCGTGGTGGAGACCAGCACGTCGAACTTCTTCTCCCAGAAGTCGACGACCACCTGCTCCAGCTGGCTCTCGCCCATCTGGCCGTGGGCGGTGGCGATCCGCGCCTCCGGCACGATCTCGCGCAGCCTGGCCGCCGCCCGGTCGATGGACTCGACGCGGTTGTGGATGTAGAAGACCTGGCCCTCGCGCAGGAGTTCGCGGCGGATGGCGGCGCCGATCTGCTTCTGCTCGTACGGCCCGACGAAGGTCAGCACCGGGTGGCGCTCCTCCGGCGGGGTGGTGATGGTCGACATCTCGCGGATGCCGGTGACCGCCATCTCCAGGGTGCGCGGGATCGGGGTGGCGGACATGGTCAGCACGTCCACGTTGGCGCGCAGCTTCTTCAGCTGCTCCTTGTGCTCGACGCCGAAGCGCTGCTCCTCGTCGACGATGACCAGGCCCAGGTCCTTGAACTTGGTCTCGGAGGAGAAGAGGCGGTGGGTGCCGATGACCACGTCCACCGAGCCCTCCTTCAGGCCCTCCAGGGTGGCCTTGGCCTCGGTGTCGGTCTGGAAGCGGGAGAGCGCCTTCACGTTGACCGGGAACTGGCTGTAGCGCTCGGAGAAGGTGCCGAAGTGCTGCTGCACCAGCAGGGTCGTCGGGACCAGGACGGCGACCTGCTTGCCGTCCTGGACGGCCTTGAAGGCCGCCCGGACCGCGATCTCGGTCTTGCCGTAGCCGACGTCGCCGCAGATCAGGCGGTCCATCGGGACCGACTTCTCCATGTCCTCCTTGACCTCGGCGATGGTGGTCAGCTGGTCGGGGGTCTCGGCGTACGGGAAGGCGTCCTCCAGCTCCCGCTGCCAGGGGGTGTCCGGCCCGAAGACGTGGCCGGGGGCCGCCATCCGGGCGCTGTACAGCTTGATGAGGTCGGCGGCGATCTCCTTGACCGCCTTCTTGGCCTTCTGCTTGGTCTTGGTCCAGTCGGCGCCGCCGAGCCGGTGCAGGGTGGGCGCCTCGCCGCCGACGTACTTGGTGACCTGCTCGAGCTGGTCGGTGGGGATGTAGAGGCGGTCCCCGGGCTGGCCGCGCTTGGCGGGCGCGTACTCGACGAGCAGGTACTCGCGGGTGGCGCCCTGGACGGTGCGCTGCACCATCTCGATGTAGCGGCCGACGCCGTGCTGTTCGTGGACGATGTAGTCGCCCGCCTGGAGGGTCAGCGGGTCGATGGTCTTGCGGCGCCGGGCCGGCATCCGGCCCAGGTCCTTGGTGGCGGTGCGCTGCCCGGTCAGGTCCGTCTCGGTCAGCACCGCGAGCTTGAGGCCCGGGTCGACGAAGCCGCTGTCGAGGGAACCGCAGGAGACGTGCACCACGGACGGTTCCACGGCCGCCAGGTCCGCCTCCAGGCGGGCCGCGATGCCCTCGCCGCCCAGCACCTCAACGGTCCGGGAGGCCGGGCCGTGGCCCTCGGTGATGTAGACGGTGCGCCAGCCGTCGGCCAGCCAGCCCTTGGTGTCGGCCAGCGCCCGGGCGGTGTCGCCCCGGTAGCTCTCCGGGGCGTGCATGCCGAGCTTGAGGGTGTCGGAGCCCAGCTCCTCGTCGGCCGCGAAGGGCGACACGGACCACCACATCATGCCCAGCTCGCGGGCCCGGTCGCGGACGTCCGCGATGCCCCACAGGGAGGCCGCGCCCACGTCGATGGGGGCCTCGCCGCCGCCGGCCGTCGCCGCCCAGGACGCGGCGAGGAACTCCTGGCTGGTGGCCACCAGGTCGGTGGCGCGGGTGCGCACCCGCTCGGGGTCGCAGACCAGCGTCATCGACCCCGCGGGGAGCACGTCGAGCAGCAGCTCCATGTCGTCCACGAGCACCGGGGCGAGGGATTCCATGCCTTCGACGGCGATCCCCTCGGCGATCTTGCCGAGCAGTTCGCCGAGCTCGGGGTGGGCCTCGGCCAGCACGGCGGCCCGCTCCCGGACCTCGTCGGTAAGCAGCAGCTCACGGCAGGGCGGGGCCCACAGGCCGTGCTCGGCCACCTCCAGCGAACGCTGGTCGGCGACCTTGAAGTACCGGATCTCCTCGACGTCGTCGCCCCAGAACTCGATCCGGAGCGGGTGCTCCTCGGTGGGCGGGAAGACGTCGAGGATGCCGCCGCGGACGGCGAACTCGCCGCGCTTCTCGACCAGCTCGACCCGGGCGTACGCGGCGGCGGCCAGGGCCTCGGTCACCTTGCCGAGGTCGGCGCTGCCGCCCTGCCGCAGCGCCACCGGCACCAGGTCGCCCAGCCCCTTGACCTGCGGCTGGAGCACCGAGCGGATGGGGGCGACGACCACCGAGACGGGGCCGGCGGCCGGGTCGTCCTTGCTGGGGTGGGCGAGCCGGCGGAGCACCGCGAGGCGGCGGCCGACGGTGTCACTGCGGGGGCTCAGCCGCTCGTGCGGCAGGGTCTCCCAGGACGGGTAGTCCACCACCGTGTCCGGCGGCAGCAGGGAGCGCAGCGCCTGCGCCAGGTCCTCGGCCTCCCGGCCGGTGGCGGTCACGGCCAGCACCGTCCGCTCGGTGCGCCGGGCCAGCGCGGCGACGGCGAAGGGCCGCGCGGCGGGCGGCCCGACCAGGTCCACATGCATCCGGCGGCCGTCGGCGGCGGCGCTGACCGCCTCGCCGAGGGCGGGGTCCTGGATGACGGCGTCGAGCAGACCGTGCAGGCTCATGAAGGAGGCTTTCCGTCCGGGTGTGGCGTGGGTGTCCGTGCAAAAAGGCGCAACGCGAATGACCCGGCACGTGACACGGGCCGGGTGGTGTCCGGCGGGGCCGGCGCCTCCCAGCCTACGTCGGGCCCCCCTCCCCCGCGCGGGGGATTCCGGCCCGCCGCGCACCCGGGCCCGGCCGGGCGCACGGGGGCGCCCTGAAGGAGCGCACCGGGCGCCCCGGCGGGCACGTAAGGTGGCGGGCGGCGGCGGGCGCGCTCCGGGGGAGCGCTGCTCCGGGTGCAACCGGAAGGCCCGCTCCTCCGTCCTCCCGGCCGGAAGAGCACCGCCCCGGCCCGCCGACCACAGGACCCCCGCGATCATGAGCACCCCGCCGCGCACCTCCGCGCCGGCCGCGCCCGGCTGGGCCGCGCCCGGCTTCCGCATACCCCGGCCCCGGTCCCCGCTGGGCGGCCCGGCCGTCCCCGGCCGGGACCGGGGCCCGTACGTGCTGGCCGGGCTGGCCTTCGTCGCGTACGCCCTGCTGTCGGTGCTGCGCTACCGGCGGATGGAGACCCTGTCCTGGGACCTCGGGATCTTCGAGCAGGCGATCAAGGGCTACGCGCACCTCCAGGCGCCGGTCGCGGACCTGAAGGGGCCCGGGGCGCACATCCTCGGCGACCACTTCAGCCCGATCACCGCCCTGCTCGCGCCCTTCTACCGGGTCTTCCCGAGCCCGGTGACGCTGCTGGTGGCGCAGGCGCTGCTGTTCGCGCTCGCGGTGGTGCCGGTGACCCGGGCGGCGAGCGCGCTGCTGGGCCGCAGCCGGGGCCTGGGGATCGGCGTGGCCTTCGCGCTGTCCTGGGGCGTGCAGCGGGCGGTGGACTTCGACTTCCACGAGATCTGCTTCGCGGTGCCGCTGATCGCCTTCTCGCTGGAGGCGGTACTGGCCCGGCGCTGGCGGGCGGCCCTGCTGTGGGCGCTGCCGCTGTGCCTGGTCAAGGAGGACCTGGGCTTCACCGCCGCCGCGCTGGCACTGCTGGTGGCGTACCGGGCGCGCCACCGGTCGCCGCGGGCCGCGGGCTGGGCGCTGGCGGCCGCGGCGGCCGGGGCGGCGGTCGCGGTGCTGGCCTTCACGGTGGTGATCCCGGCCTTCAACAGCGGCGGGGACTACGGCTACTGGGACAAGCTGAGCCAGGGCGGTCCCTTCGACGGGCTGGACACCAAGATCCGCACCCTGCTGTGGCTGCTGCTGCCCACCACCGGGGCGCTGGCGCTGCGCTCCCCGCTGCTGCTGGCCGCGCTGCCGACGATGGGCTGGCGGTTCCTGTCCTCCGAGGACCACTACTGGTCCACCGACTGGCACTACAACGCGGTCCTGATGCCGGTGCTGGCGCTGGCGCTGGCCGAGGCGATCGACCTCTCCCGGCGCAGCCCCCGGCCGTGGCTGCGCTCGTACGCGCTCCAGTTGCCGGCCGCGACGGCCGCCGCGGCCCTCGCGCTGACCGCCTACCTGCCGCTGGCGGCGCTGACGGAGCCGCAGACGTACCGCCGCAGCGAGAAGGTCGCGGCGGCCGAGGAGCTGCTGGCGCGGATCCCGGCCGGGGCGAGCGTGGAGGCGGACGTCGGCCCGATCGCCCGGCTGGTGACGCACCACCGGGTCTTCTGGGTGGGCGACACCAAGGGGATCGTGCCGGACTGGATCGCGCTGAACAACGAGTCGGGCTGGGTGGAGGCCCCGGTCGAGTACGCCGCCAAGCTGCATCCGGGCGCGCGGTTCACGCTGGTGGGCCGGGCCGGCGGGTACGTCCTGCTGAAGCACACGGGCTGACCGGGGCGGCGGGGCCGGAACGCGGCCCGGCCCGGGCGCGCCTGGTGCGGCGCGTCCGGGCCGGGGTCCCCCGTCGGATGTGGTTCACGGGACCGGCCGGTGCGGCCGGTCGGTCAGTCGGTCCCTCGGTCAGTCGGTGGCGATGGCGTTGAGGACGTTCATCCGGCCCGCCCGGAAGGCCGGGACCAGGGCGGCGAAGAGGCCGACGAAGGCCGAGCCCACGAAGACCGTGATGATCGTCGGCCACGGGATCTCCAGGACCTTCATGCCCTCGAGCGCCAGGAGCTGCTGCGCGGAGGCGCCCCAGCCCATGCCCAGCCCGAGGCCCAGCAGGGCGCCGAAGAGGGCGATGACCACCGACTCCAGGCGGATCATCCGGCGCAGCTGGCGGCGGGACAGGCCGATGGCGCGCATCAGGCCGATCTCGCGGGTCCGCTCGACCACCGAGAGGGCCAGGGTGTTCACCACGCCCAGCACCGCGACGATGATCGCGAGGGCCAGCAGGCCGTAGACCATGTTGAGCAGCTGCCCGACCTGGTCCTTGAGGTCCTTCTTGTAGTCGGTCTGGTTGAGCGCCTTGTACTGCGGATAGGCGTCCAGGGCGCTCTTGATGCCGTCGTACGCGCTCTCGCCCTGCCCGTCCTGCGCCTTGGCGAGGAGCATGAAGGGCCGCGGGGTCTTGTCCGCCGGCAGGTACCGCTGGGCGGTGGCCGTGGCGACGTACTTCGCGTCCTTGTCGATGCTGGTGTCGTCGGAGGTGATCGCGGCGACCTTCAGCTGCGCGGTGCGGCCGTCGACGAAGGCGACCTTGAGGGTGTCGCCCAGCTTGACCTTGTGCTTGGCGGCGTAGTCGGAGCCGACGGACATGGCGTTCGTGCCGTAGGCGGCGGCGTGGGTGCCGGCGACCATGGTGCGCTTGACGTCCTCGGCGTAGCTCGGGTCGGTGACGTTGAGCGTCTCCTTGGCCGTGCTGCCGTCGGGGGCGGTGATCCTGGCGTCCACCAGCCGGTAGTCGGTGACGTGCGCCAGGCCCGGGACCTTGCGGAGGGCCTGCTCGGCCTGCGGGAGCACCGGCTGCTCGCTGGTGGGCTGGATGATGAAGTCCGCGCCCACCGAGCGGTCCAGCTCGTCGGTGGCGGAGGCCACCATCGAGGAGCCGACCACCGACAGGCAGGCCACCAGGGCCAGTCCGATCATCAGGGCGGCGGCGGTGGCGCCGGTGCGGCGCGGGTTGCGCAGGGCGTTGCGCTCGGCGAGCCGGCCCACGCTGCCGAAGGGCCGCAGGACGACGCCGGAGAGCAGCCGCACCACGCCGCCGGCCAGCAGCGGGCCGATCACGATGAAGCCGATGAGGCTGAGCACCACGCCGGCGCCCAGGAAGAGCGAGCCCTCGGCGGCCTTGTCGGCGCCGGCGCAGACGACCAGCGCGGCGATGCCGGAGCCGGTGAGCAGGGCACCGACGATGCCGCGGATCCAGCCGGCCTTGCGGTCGCCGGGGGTGCCGGCGTCGCGCAGGGCGGCCATCGGGGAGACCTTGCCGGCCCGGCGGGCGGGCAGGTAGGCGGCGACCACGGTGACCACCACGCCCAGGACCATGCCGGTGACCGGGGTGGTCCAGCGGACCGTCAGGTCGTCGGTGGACAGGTGCATGCCCATCTGGCCCATGAGCTTCATCAGCCCGACGGCCAGGCCGACTCCGGTGCCGACGCCGAGCACCGAGCCGACCACGCCGAGCAGCAGCGCCTCGACCAGGACGGAGCGGTTGACCTGCTCGCGGCCGGCGCCGATGGCGCGCATCAGGCCGATCTCGCGGGTCCGCTGGGCGACCAGCATCGAGAAGGTGTTGAAGATCAGGAAGATGCCGACCAGGAAGGCGATGCCGGCGAAGCCGAGCATCACGTACTTCATGATGTCGAGGAAGGAGCCGACCTGTTCGCGGCCCTCGTCGGCCGCCTCGGCGGCGGTCTGGAGCTTGTAGGTGCCGGCGCCGAGCACGCCGGCGACGTCCTTCTTCAGCTGGTCGTCGGAGACGCCGGCCTTGGCGGTGACGTCGATGTTGGTGAAGAGGTCCGGGCCGCCGAGCAGCCGCTGCTGGGCGGTGGCCGGGTCGAGGTAGACCACCAGCGCACCCGGGTTGGTGACCTTGTAGGTCGCGATGCCGGCGATGGTGACCTTGAAGTCGCCGTCGATGGCGATCACCCGCAGCTGGTCGCCCAGCCCGAGGTGGTGCTTGTCGGCGGTGTCGGAGTCGATCACCGCGTCGGTGGGGCCGCGCGGGGCGTGGCCGGAGCTGATGTCCACCGACTTGAGCTCGCGGTCGCTCCAGGCCGCCGCGATGGTGGGGGCGCCGGAGGACGGGCCCATGTTCTTGTTCTTCGCGTCGACGACCGTGATGGAGGTCGAGATGACCGTGCCCCGGGCGGACTCGACGCCGGGCGCGGTCGCCGCCTTGGCGACCGCGGCGGCCGGGATGGTCTCCGGGCGGCCGGTGGTGGGCGCCTTGCTGGTGTCGAGGTCCTTGGGGCTGACCGTCACGTCGGCGGCGGTGGTGGCGAAGAGCTTGTCGAAGGTGGTGTTCATGGTGTCGGTGAACACCAGCGTGCCGCAGACGAAGCCGACGGAGAGCAGCACCGCGACGGCGGAGAGCGCCATCCGGCCCTTGTGCGCGAGGAAGTTGCGCAGCGAGGTCTTCATGACGGTCATGACGTCCGCCCGCGCGCGTCGAAGTCCTTCATGCGGTCGAGGACCTGGTCGGCGGTGGGCGCGTACATCTCGTCCACGATCCGGCCGTCGGCCAGGTAGAGCACCCGGTCCGCGTAGGAGGCGGCCACCGGGTCGTGGGTGACCATGACGATGGTCTGGCCGAGCTCGTCGACCGAGCGGCGCAGGAAGCCGAGGACCTCGGAGCCGGCGCGGGAGTCGAGGTTTCCGGTGGGCTCGTCACCGAAGATGATCTCGGGCCGGGCGGCGAGCGCCCGGGCCACGGCCACGCGCTGCTGCTGGCCGCCGGAGAGCTGGGTGGGCCGGTGCTTGAGGCGGCCGGCCAGGCCGACGGTCTCCACCACGCGGTTCAGCCACTCCGCGTCGGGCTTGCGGCCCGCGATGTCCATCGGGAGCGTGATGTTCTCGAGGGCGTTGAGCGTGGGGAGCAGGTTGAACGCCTGGAAGATGAAGCCGATGCGGTCCCGGCGGAGCTGGGTGAGCTTCTTGTCCTTCAGGCCGGTGATCTCGGTCTCGTCCAGGTGGATCTGACCGCTGGTCACGGTGTCCAGACCGGCGAGGCAGTGCATCAGCGTGGACTTGCCGGAGCCCGAGGGGCCCATGATCGCGGTGAACTGGCCCCGGGCGATGTCGACGTCGACGTGGTCCAGGGCGACCACGCGGGTCTCGCCGGAGCCGTACGCCTTGACGACCTGACGAGCCCGAGCCGCCACGGCCGTCCGCCCACCCGTACCCCCGTGCTTGGGAATGGTCACAGCCGATGTCACGGTTCTCTCCTCCGTCGGTTCCGCCGACCGTCGAGCCGGCTGTACGAGTCTGTTGCGCGGACGTGCCCGCCGCGCTGGTGCCCGGTGGCGTATCCGTCCGGGGGTTAGCCCCACCCCCCTGGTGGCGCGCTCCCTCGTATGAACCAGTTAAAGACTCGGAATCCCTGCTTCCCTCCTCCGCGAGGACGAACTGTCCCTGCCCCGCACTACGGAGCAACCCCTAGGGGATATCCGCCCGACGGCGGAGGCGGCTCGGGGATTCCACGGGGGCGGGGGGCGATGAGATGGTGTTCGGCGGAGATAGATGCACAGTGAAAGGATCTTGGTGGACGCTGGGGAGAGCACGGGCGGCGACATAGCGGGCGGCGGGACGGCGGGCGGTACGGGCGGCCCGGCGGGGGCGACCGGCGCTCCGAGGGGGAGCCTCGGAGCCGCCCCCGGCGAGACCGGCGGGCCGGACCGGCGGCGGGGGGTGGCCGCGCCCCTCATGCTCGGGATGGCGCTGGTCGCCCTGGACGGCACGATCGTGGCCACCGCCGTCCCCCAGATCGTGGGCGACCTCGGCGGCTTCGCCGTCTTCTCCTGGCTCTTCTCCGGCTACCTGCTCGCGGTCACCGTCACCCTGCCCGTCTACGGCAAGCTCTCCGACACCTTCGGCCGCAAGCCGGTGCTCCTCTTCGGGATGAGCCTCTTCCTGCTCGGCTCCCTGCTGTGCGCGAGCGCCTGGAACATGGCCGCCCTGATCGCCTTCCGGGTCGTCCAGGGGCTGGGCGGCGGCGCCATCCAGGGCACCGTCCAGACCCTGGCCGGCGACCTGTACCCGCTGAAGGAACGCCCCAGGATCCAGGCCCGGCTCTCCACCGTCTGGGCCGTCTCGGCCGTCGCCGGCCCCGCGGTCGGCGGGCTGCTCGCCGCCTACGCCGACTGGCGCTGGATCTTCCTCATCAACGCCCCGATCGGCGCGCTCGCCATCTGGCTGGTGCTCCGCCGGCTCACCGAACCGGCCGGCCCCCGGGCCGCCGACGGCCGGCCGCGCATCGACTGGGCCGGTGCGCTGGGCGTCTTCGCCTGCGGGGGGCTGCTGTTGACCGCCCTCGTCCAGGGCGGGGTGGCCTGGCCCTGGCTCTCCGCGCCCTCGCTGGCCCTGCTCGGCGGCAGCGCCCTGCTGGCCGGGGTGGTGGTCGTGGTGGAACGCCGGGCCGCCGAACCGATCCTGCCCGGCTGGGTGTGGCGGCGCCGCACCATCGCCGCGGTGAACCTCGCGATGGGCGCCCTCGGCCTCCTGATGGTCGCGCCGATGGTCTTCATGCCCACGTACGCCCAGTCCGCCCTGGGGCTGGGGCCGATCGCGGCCGGGCTGGTGATGTCCGTGATGACCCTGAGCTGGCCGGTCAGCGCCGCGCTCAGCCAGCACGTGTACCGCCGGATCGGCTTCCGCAACACCGCCGCGCTCGGGGTCGGGCTGGCCGCCCTGATCCTCTCCTCCTTCCTCTTCCTGCCGCAGCCCGCGCAGCCCTGGCAGCCGGCCCTGATCATGCTGCTGCTGGGCGGGGCGCTCGGGCTCTTCCAACTGCCGCTGGTGGTGGGCGTGCAGTCCACCGTCGAGTGGTCCGAACGCGGCACCACCACCGCCTCGGTGCTCTTCTGCCGGCAGGTCGGGCAGAGCGTGGGGGCGGCCCTCTTCGGCGCCGTCGCCAACGCCACCATCGCCGCCCGGCTCGCCGACGCCCCGGTCGGGGGCCTGCCGGCGCACCTCGACGGCGTGGCCCGGGCCCTGGACGCCCCCGCCGACCTCTCCCCCGGCGCGGCCGCGTACCTGCGCGAGGCGGTGGCCACCGCCGTGGAGTACGTCCACCTCGGCGCGGCGGGCGCCGCCGTCCTGGCCCTGCTGGCCCTCCTCCTGATCGCCCCGCGCCGCTTCCCGGTCCTCCCGGAGCACCGCGACTCCTGAGCCGCGGCGAGGCGGTGCGCCCGCCGTCCGGCGCCGGGGTGCGTTGCGCCGGTACCCGCCCCGGGGGGACCATGGCAGCCGGGGCCGGCGGGGGCGCGGGCGGGGAATCTACGGGGGACAGCGGTGAAGCTGGTCATCACTCTGCTGGGCGGACTGGCCCTGCTCGGGACGGCGTTGACGGTGTGGCGGCGGCCGGGGGTGGTCACCGGCAAGGACGGCCGGATCTCCACCTCCCTGACGCTGGCCTTCGCCTGGACGGTCATCCTGGTGTGGATGCTGCTGGTGCTGCTCGGGTACGCGGTCGCCACCGGCAAGGGCCTGGACTACTTCACCCCGGCGCACGGCCCCGGCCCGCTGTCCGCGCTCAGCCCGACGTACCTGGAACTGCTCGGCGGGCCGTTCGTGGCCGTGGTCGGCGCCAAGGCCGTGGTCGGGGGGCGGCTGAAGACGGGCAGCATGACCAAGGCGCCGAGCCGGGCCGCGGCCCGCTTCCGGGAGGCGATCAGCAGCGACTCGGGCCGCACCGACCTGATGGACCTCCAGTACGTCCTCTTCAACGCGGTGGCGATGCTGTACGTGGTGGTGCTCTTCGCCATGGACGTCGCGCCGGGGCTGCCGAAGCTGCCGTCCGAGGTCTGGCTGCTGACGGCCGCGCCGGCCGGGGCGTACCTGGCCAACAAGGCCACGCCGCGGCCGAATCCGGTGGTCACGGGCGTCACGGTGCAGGACGCGGCGATGGTCATCGAGGGCGGCGGCTTCCCGGAGCACGCCGCGGTGTCGGTGGGCGAGGACCCGCCCCGCGAGGCCACCCTAGAGAAGGGCCGGCTCCGGCTCCCGGCCCCGCGGCTGGAGGCCCCCACCACCGTCGTGGTCACCACCCCGACCGGGCTGCGCAGCGACCCCTTCCCCTACCACCCGGCCCCACCGGCCCTCCCGCCGGCGGCTCCCGCCGGCGCCTGAGGGTCCGGGCGCGGGTCAGCCCTCGGCCGGGGCCCGGCCGGTGAGGGCGGCGAGGCTGTTGCGGATGTGGGTCATGTGGGCGCGCATCTCCTCCTGGGCCTCCTCGTGCTCCCGCAGGATCCGCTCCGTCTCGCGCCCCGTCCGCTCCTCCACCACCCGCGCCCCGGCGATCAGTTCGGCGCCGCGGGCCTCCGCGTCCTCCTGGCCGTGCCGGGCCGCCTCCTCCGCCGCCGCGTAGGAGCGCTTCGCCTCCGCCAGCCGGGCCTGGGCGTACTCCTCCAGCTCGGCGTGGCGGGCGTCCAGTTCGGCGCTCCGCTCCGACAGCTGCCGCTCGGCCGCCTCCCGGCGCTCCACGTGCTCGGCCTCCTGCTCGGCCAGGGCCGCGTCCGCCCGCCGCCGGGTCTCCGCCAGCGCCGCGCCGGCCTCCGCCCGCCACTCCTGCGCGTCGGTGCGCGCGCCCGCCCTGATCTCGTCGGCCTCGCCCTGGGCCCGCAGCAGCCCCTGCCGGGCGCGTACGTCCGTCTGCTCGCGCACCGCCACCGCGTCCTGCCGCGCCAGCTCGGCCACCCGCTCCGCGTGCCCGAAGGCCGCCGCCTGGAGGTCCGCCACGTCCCCGCGGGCCGCGGCCCGGACCTCCTGCGCCTCCTCCTCGACGAGGGCCAGGATCCGCCGGGCCCGCTCGCTGAGGTCGTCGTAGGTCTGCGGGGCCAGCTGCGCCACCACCTCGCGCAGCCGCTCCGCGTCGGCCTCCAGCTGCCGGGCCAGGACCGTCAGCCGGGCGGCGCGCTCCCAGGCCTCGTCGCGGCCCGCGCCCAGCCGGGCGAGGTACCGGTCGACCTGCTCGGTGCGGTAGCCGCGCCCGCGTACGGTCGCGAACCCCTGCTGCGGCACGGCTGCGCTCATCCTGGAAGCCCCTCTCGGCCCGTCGTCGTGGATCCGGAGATCCGGCGGGGTGGAGTCGCGGAGATCCGCTCATAACGCGACACTCCGCCCACCCTTCCGGTCAAGGATGCGGCATTTGCGGCCGGAAGCCGGAACTCGCCGTGCCGAGGAGCCCCCACCGGCGCGGAAACGGAAGCGGCCGGGGCGGGGTCCCCTGGACCCCGCCCCGGCCGTTCACCTCGCACCCTCACCCGACCGGCCGAACCGGCCGCCGGGAACCGGACCCGCGGGCCCGGTCCCGGATCAGATCAGGCCGTCCCACATCTGCTCGAGCAGCACCGACCACCAGCTCTCCGGCGAGGCCAGCGCGGCCCCGTCCAGCGCGGCCAGCTGGGCCTGGAAGTCGACCGTCCAGCGGCCCGCCTGCTCGGGCGTCAGGTGCAGCCGCAGCCGCCACATGTGCCCCAGCATCGCCAGCGAGCGGACGAACTGCGGCAGGCTCGAGTTCACGAACTGCGGCGGCACCGGGCCGCCGCCCGGACCGGCCTCCACCGGCACGGCCACGATGTTCGCGGTCCCGTACTGGACGCACAGCGCCTTGCCGAAGTCGCTGCCCACCACCAGGTACGAGGCCGCGTCCGGGGCCGGCTGCACGCCCCGCTGCCCCGCCAGCTCGGCCAGCGTCGGCACCGGCTGCCCGGGCACCGCCTGGGCCCAGAAGAACGGGCCGACGTCCACCGGCAGACCGGCCACCACCAGCGTCTGCGCCACGATCTCGGGCACGCCCTGGCGGGACACCGCCCGCTGGTCGAAGTGGAAGACGCCCTGCGGGCCGAAGGCACCGGCCAGCTCCTGCCCGATCGCCTCCATCGGGATCGCGGGCAGGGTCTGGATGCCGCCGGGCAGCGGCACGCGCTGCGGCGCCGGCCGGGCCGGGCCGTCCGCGACCTGGTGCAGCTCGCCCTGGTGGGTGAGCAGGTGCCGCATGCCCTGCCGGCGGCCCGCGTGGTCGGTGCCGTACGGCGCGACGGAGGTGATCCGGACCTGGGGCCAGGTCTCCCGGATCATCCGGGCGCAGTAGCCGCCGGGCAGCTCACAGGACTCCAGCTCGGTGTGGAGCTCGAGGACCTGCTGCGCGGGGACGTTCATCGCCCGCAGTTCGTGCAGGATCTGCCACTCCGGGTGCGGGGTGCCGGGCGCCGAGCGGCGGATGATCTGCTGCTCGGAGCCGTCCGGCGCACGGTAGCGGAGCACGGCCTGGTAGCCGGGGCCGACCACCGGCACGCCGGGCGCGGGCTGCGGCGCCGGGTGGGGCACCGGTCCGCCGGCCGGCGGACCGGGCGGCGGCACCGAGCCGGGACCGGCCAGCACCGTCGCGGCGTGCGGGACATCCGACCCGGGAGCGCCCGGGGCACCGGGCGGACCCGGCGGGGGCACCGAGCCCGGACCGGCCAGCACGGTCGCGGCGTGCGCCACGTCACCGCCGGGCGCGCCGGGCGCACCGGGGGCCGCGGGCGGCGGGACCGTCCCCGGCCCGGCCAGCATCGTCGCCGCGTACGGGACGTCGGCCCCGGGCGCACCCGGGGCGCCGGGCGGCGCGGGCGGACCGGGCGGCGGCACCGCACCGGGACCGGCCAGCATCGTGGCCGCGTGCGGTACGTCCGCACCGGACGCGCCCGGCACACCCGGGGCGCCGGGCGGCGCGGGCGGACCGGGCGGCGGCACCACTCCGGGACCGGCCAGCATCGTGGCCGCGTGCGGTACGTCCGCACCGGACGCGCCCG
>NZ_JBFBGK010000138.1:0-18086 GCF_040684615.1 Streptomyces sp. NPDC089919 | reverse complement strand
TCCCCCCGGCCGCGGCCTTGTCTCCCGCGCTTGGGGGGGGGGGGGGGGTGGGGGGGGGGGGGTCGCCCCCCCCCCCCCACGACCGCACACGGCTATGCAGGCTGCTGCGCTCCCCCGGTCGGCGGTGGCGGTCATGCGACCGGCAGCTTGGGCGCGGGGACCGGCAGCCCGTCGGTGGGCAGCTTCGGCAGGGTCGGCAGGCCGGGCAGGTTGGGCGCCGGCAGTCCGCCGCCCAGCACCAGCGCGACGACCGCGTTGACGAGGTTGGTCACCACGTCGGTGGACTTGGTCGTGGCGTCCGTGGAGCAGCCGCAGGGGCCCGCGGACTTGGCGAGGCCGTCGACGGACTTGACGAGGTTGTCGAGCGCGGTGGTGACCAGGTCCGCCGGGCCGTCCTTCACGGCCTTGGTGGTGGTCGCGGCCACCGGCAGCTTCGGTGCGGGCACCGGCAGCTTCGGGACCTCGGGCGCCGGGACCGGCAGGTCCGGCTTGGGCAGCTCGGGCGCCGGGACCGGCAGGTCGGGCTTGGGTACCTCGGGCGCCGGCACCGGCAGGTCGACCGGGGGCTTGGGCAGGTCGACCGGCGGCTTGGGCAGCGGGAGGTCCGGGGCCGGCACCGGTAGCGCCGGTGTCTTGGGCAAGGCGGCCTTGGCCTTGTCCACGGCGGCCTTCACGTCCGCCACGAGTTTGTCGAGGTCGGCTTGCGGGACCTTGCCGTCCGGGGCTTTCAGTACGGCCTCCAGGAGGGCCGTGACCGGGGTGAGCACCCCGCCGAGCGCTCCCAGGGACTGTGCCTGGGCGAGCAGGCCGTCCGTCCCCGGGATCGCCTTGGCGGGGACGGCGGCGGCGACGGGGCGCTCGGGGGCGTTGGCCGCCCCGGCGAGGCCGGGGGACGCCCCCAGCAGGGCCAGCGACAGGACCGCGGGCAGGACGATGCGCGTGGAGATACGCAACGGGCTCTCCTCTTCGACGAGTGGACGTTCAGTCACCACTCAGGGGGCAGCCCCGGCGTCCCGCAACCGGAGGTGCGCCAGTTACGTGAAAGACCGTCAGATCAGTCACCCCGACGCAGCAGCCGCTTGAGCCCCAGCACCAGGGCGGTGGCCGCCGCCAGCACCACCGCGCCCACGGTGAAGTTCCCGCCCCCGGTCCCGGCCGCCGCGGCGCCCCCCGGCTCGCCCCCGCCGGACCCGGCCGGACGGCCCGCGCCGTCCGCCCCGCGCTGCCCGTCGGCCTTCGGCACCGGTACCGCCACCACCCGGCTGCCCGCCCCCTCGGAGCCGAACATCAGCGTCGAGCCGTCCGGGGAGTACGAGACGGACTCGGCCTGCGGCTGGAAGGGGGCCGCCACACGCTCGGCCTTGCCGGCCGGCCGCCCGGCCCGCCACGCGTACGTCTCGGCGAAGAAGTAGCCGCGCAGGACGAGCTGCCCGCCGTCGGGCGAGAAGGCGCCGTCCGTCACCCAGGGCACGTCCGCCACCCGGCGGAAGACGTTGCTCCCGGTGGCGCTGAGCTTCGCGGGCCCCTCGTAGAGGTGGCCGGCGTCCTCGCTCTTGCTCGCGATGTAGACCCGGCCGGTCACCGGATGCACCATCAGCGCCTCGGCGTTGCGCGGTCCGCCCTCGTAACGCACCGTGTACTGGACGGCCTTGACGGTGGCGTCCGTCAACTCCGCGGGCTCCGGCAGCCGGTAGATCCAGACGTGGTCCCAGGAGTCGACGTTGTCCCCGATGTCGCCGACGTAGATCTGGCCGTCGGGCCCGACCGAGACCGCCTCGATGTCCCGCGGCCGGCCCACCCCCGTCATGGTGATCCGGGCGAGGGTACGGCCGCTCGCCGAGTCGACGGCGTACAGGTAGGGGCCGTCGTCGGAGTCGTTGTGCGTCCAGTACACGCCCGGGTGCCGGCGGCTGGCCGCCAGGCCGCTGGACTCCGTGATGCGCGGGTCGGAGATCGTGAAGGAGGAGGTACCCGGGCCCCCCGAACCCTCCGCGGCGAGCGCCGGAGCCGGGGTGGACAGGACGAGCGCCGCCACGGCGGCGGCCCACAGGACGGGGCGCGGGAAGGAACGCATGCCCCCAAGCCTGCCACCCGGCGGGGCCCGGCGGCGGGCGTGGTCAGGCTCACAGCACGGGCGCCCGGCCGATCCGCGATGATGACCGGATGCGTTTCATGTTCGTCGGCGACTCCATGACCATCGGACGCGCCGGCGATTACACCTGGCGCTACCGGATGTGGCAGCACCTCAACGCCACCTTCGGCGGCCCGTACCGGATCGTCGGGCCCCGCTGCGAGGTGTACGACACCTTCGCCGACGCCCCGGTCTCCCACGACTACGGCGCCCCCGACTTCCCCGACCGCGCCCGCCGCCACCTGGCCGGCTGGGGCGAGGGCTGGCAGCACATGGCGCCGCTGATCGGGGACGTGGTCCGCGAGCACAAGCCGGACGTGCTGCTGGTCTCCCTGGGCCTGATCGACCTCGGCTTCTACACCGCGGCCGACGAGACCGCGGCCAACGCCCGCCGGTTCGTCGAGGCCGCCCGCGAGGCCCGGCCGGGCGTCCGGATGGTGCTGCTGCCGGTGATCCCGAACGTCCGGGCCGAGTCGGACGCGCCGTTCGCCGCCGAGTGCGCCCGCTTCAACGAGCTGCTGGCCAAGGCGGTGGCCGACCTGGACACCCCGGCCTCGCCGCTGCTGCTGGGCGCGCGCCCGCGGGAGTACGACATCCACGCCGACACCTACGACGGCACGCACCCGAACGCCTCGGGCGAGCACCGCATCGCCGGCGAGTTCGCCGACGTCCTCCACCAGGCCTGGGACATCGGCGCCCCGTACGAACCCCGCTGACCCGCCCTGGGCCAGCGCCGCACGGGGTGTACGCCGCCGCCCCGCCCCCTCGCGGAGGGGGCGGGGCGGCGGGCCCGGGGCGGGGGCTGTGGTCAGCCGCCGTCGCGGACGTTGGCGGCCAGCAGGATCTTCGTCTGGCGGTCCAGTTGGAGCTTGGTCGCGGCGGGGTCGAGGTAGACCTTCTCGGCCGCGGCCACCGCGGTACCGAAGGCGGTGTCGCGGACCGAGTCGCCGTCCGTGTCGACCGGCGTGCCCAGGTCGTAGGAGCCGTTGGCGAAGTTCAGCCAGGCGGCCAGCAGTTGGGTGGACATCACCTTGCGGGCGTCCGGGGAGCCGTTGGCCAGGACCGCGTAGGCCTGGGCGTCGGTCAGCGGCCCGTAGACCGAGCTCATGAAGGAGGCCACGCCCAGCAGGCAGGTGCGCTGGGCCGCGGTGAAGTGCCGCATGAACGGCGGCGACCAGGTGCTGTACTCGGCCATCCACCAGGCCTGGTCATGGGCCTGCTTCGCGTTCCCGGTGGTGACCACGGCCGCGCTGTCGGCGGCGGAGCCCCCGTCGTCGTCCTGGGCGGTGAGGGTCAGGGTGGAGACGCAGGCCTGGCCGTAGGCGTGCGACCGGGCGGCGCTCACCGCCCGCGGCTGGACCGAGGGGCTGGGGTCCGGGTCGGTGGCCGGCGGGTTGACCAGCGACAGGAAGCTGCTGTCGGCGGAGCCGTCGCCCCACTTCCAGGTCAGGGTGAGGTCGTCGCTGCCCGGGTCGGCCGAGGAGGCCTTGACCTCCACCGGCACGCCGGCGTGCGCGAGGTAGGCCTTCTGGCCGTTGTAGGTGGTCTGCCCCTCGGGCGAGATGACCGCCGTGGGGCTGGTGTTGGTGATCTTCGCGTCGGTGCCGGCACAGGTGCTGGTGTCGTCGTCGCTGCCGCACACCTTCACCGGGAAGGTGCCGTCGTCGCCGTAGGTGTGCGCCACCGAGAAGACCAGGCTCGCGTCCGGCCGGTCGTTCTCCAGGGTGCCCTCCAGCGGCTGGGGGCCGGCCCCGTCACCCCAGTCGACGGTGGCGGTCAGCCCGTCCAGCCAGCCCGGGTCGGTGATCCTGCCGGTCACCGTGACCGGGGTGTTCTCCGCGGCCGGGCCGACCGGGTCGAGGGCCACGGCCGGGGCCGCGTTCGTCACGGTGACGGTGGTCTGCGCGGTGGCGGTGTTGCCGGCGCTGTCGGTGACCTGCACCCCGACGGGGAAGACCCCGTCCTGGCCGACGGTGTCGAAGACCGGCCGGACCCCGGTCGCGTCGTCGTGGTCGCCGTCGCCGTCGAGGTCCCAGGCGTAGGACGTCAGGGACCCGGCCGAGCCGGCCGTGCCCTTGACGGAGGCCGAGGCGTCGAGGGTGACGTCGGTGCCCTCGGCGGTGGTGTACGGGCCGCCCGCCGAGGCCGTCGGCAGGCACTCGGCCGGCACCGTCTCGTCGGCGGTCACGGTCTTCTGGTCGCTGCTGGAGGTGGCGCCGGTCCCCATGCCGCGGGCGGCGAAGATCCGCCGCAGCAGGCACTGGTTCGCGCCGCCGGTGTTGGTCATGTCGGCGGCCAGGATGCCGTCCCGGGCGTCCAGGAAGCTGGGCTTGGCCAGGGTGTTCTTCATCCCGTCGACGACCAGCTGCTGGGTGAAGGCGACGCCCTTGGCCGTGCGGATGTCGTACATCGCCGAGGCCCAGATCTCGCCGTTGTCGTGCTCGTCGCCGGTGCCGTTGAAACTCCCGTACTTCCGGGTCGAGTTGTCGTACGCCACGCTGCGGATGCCGGTGGTCGCGTTCCCGGTGACGTACTCGCCGATCACCGCGTCGCCCCACTTGAGGAAGGAGACCGTGTCGCTCCAGCCCTCGCCGAGCGCCTTGTTCTGCGGCCCTCCGCCGAGGTCGCCGTGGCCGACCAGCCGGCTGGAGAGGCCGTGGCCGTACTCGTGGGCGATGACGTCCCCGTCGAAGTCGCCGTCGCGGTACGGGTAGCCCGGCTGCCACAGGTACATCTGCATGCGGGGCTTGGAGCCGTCGTTGCCGGGCACGCCGAAGAAGGCGTTGTTGATGCAGCGGACCGGGTTCGCCGGGGTGCCGCAGCCGTTCTCCCAGCCGTCCTGCGCCTCGGCGAGCACCGCGTCGCCGCCGGTGCCGCCGCGGCCGAAGTTGCCGGTCTGGAAGTTGCCCGAGGCCTCGTCGAAGCCGAGGCCGTACAGGTAGTCGTGCATGACGTTGGCGTAGTAGAAGAGCTGGGTGACGGCCGCGTCCACGTCCGCGTCGGCATTGGCCCGGGTGGCCGCCGCGTTGGTCCGCCAGGTGTCGCCGAAGGCGTAGTCGAAGTGCTGGTACGCCGGGTCGCCGGAGGCGGGCGACTGGGGGCGGCCGGGGTCGGCGGCGTTGTCGTTGTCGATGTCCCGGTAGGCGTTGACGTTGTTGCCCTCGGTCTGCCGGGCCGCCACCCAGGAACCGTCCCGTCCGGTGAGCGGGGTGACCGCGCGGGCGGCGCCGGGGACGTCCGGGTGCTGGGCGGTGAAGACGGTGCCCTGCGGACCGGCCTCGTGGTAGCGGCTCTCGTGGCTGAGGACGCTGCCGTCCTCGGCGTCGACCACGGTCTCGTACCAGGAGGTGCCGGAGGACTCGATGTCGGTGACCCAGGCCGGGCGCAGCGTCCGGCCGGAGTCCACCGGGAACCACACCGCCTCGGCCGTGACCTCGTGCGGCTCGGTCAGGTCCCGGGCGTAGACGTTCGGGTACCGGTGCTTGCCCTTGCGGTGGTCGCCGCCGGCGGCCAGCGGGCGCACCGGCTGGGCGCCCTGCTCCTCGGCGGCGGCGTGCAGGGCGTCCTGGTCGGTCAGCTCGAGGCCGCCGGAGGGGGTGCCGGTCGCGGGCGAACCGCCGACCAGCACCAGCCGGCCGTGCCGGTCCACGGTGGCGGTGAGTCCGCCGCCGAACACCCGCATCCCGTCCACGACCTGACCGATCGTCACCTGTGTGGCGCCGTTGTGCCGGGTCGGGTACGCGGAGACCACGGCCAGCTGCCCGGCCTGCTCCGCCGAGAGCCCGAAGGCCTCCCGGTGCGCGCGCACGTAGTCGAGCGCGATCTGCCCGGCCGGGGCCGCGGAGGTCCCGGTCAGGTAGCCGCCGGAGCGGAAGACCATGCGGGCGTGGCCGGTCGCCGGGTCCTTCCGGACGGCCGCGTCGGCCGGGGCGCCGTCGGCCGGACGGGCCGCGGCGGCCAGCGCCGGCACCAGGGCGAGGAGTAGGGACGTGGTGGTCGCTGCGGTCAGGAGCCTCGTGCGCATTCGCCGTCTGGTCACGGACTGGGCCTCCATAGAGCCGACGCTCCCCCCTGGTCTGCGGACGAGACCGAGCGCTGCCCCAGTGAAGTAACGCAGCCGGAAGCGGAGATCAACGAGGCTCGACGGGCCGGGACACGGGTGGGCGCCTGCGCTCCCCCGTGGGTGAACGCGCGATGACGCAGTCGGGCGACCCCTTGCTTCGAGCGGACTCCAAGCAGTTTGCTGGTGCCCCATGAAGTACACGCAGCTCGGACGCACCGGACTCAAGGTCAGCCGACTCGTTCTCGGCACGATGAACTTCGGTCCCCAGACGGACGAACCCACCAGCCACGCCATCCTCGACACCGCCCTCGACGCGGGCCTGAACTTCGTCGACACCGCCAACGTCTACGGCTGGGGCGAGAACAAGGGCCGCACCGAGGAGATCCTCGGCACCTGGTTCGCCCAGGGCGGCGGCCGCCGGGACAAGACCGTCCTGGCGACCAAGGTCTACGGCAACATGGCCGGCGACGGCGACCCCTGGCCGAACCACGACAAGCTCTCCGCGGTCAACATCCGGCGGGCCGTCGAGGCCAGCCTCAAGCGCCTGCAGACCGACTACATCGACCTCTACCAGTTCCACCACATCGACCGCCGGACCCCCTTCGAGGAGATCTGGCAGGCCGTCGACGTCCTGATCCAGCAGGGCAAGGTCCTGTACGCCGGCTCCTCGAACTTCCCCGGCTACAAGATCGCCCAGGCCAACGAGACCGCGGCCCGGCGCGGATCGGTCGGCCTGGTCAGCGAGCAGTGCCTCTACAACCTCGCCGAGCGGCGCGCCGAGATGGAGGTCATCCCGGCCGCGCAGGAGTACGGCCTGGGCGTCATCCCCTGGTCGCCGCTGCACGGCGGGCTGCTGGGCGGAGTCATCAGGAAGGAGGTCGAGGGCGGCCGCCGCGCCTCCGGCCGGTCCGCGGACGCCCTGGCCGTCACGGCCGTCCGCGAGCAGGTGCAGGCGTACGAGGACCTGCTCGACAAGCACGGCCTGGAGCCGGGCGAGGCCGCCCTGGCCTGGCTGCTGACCCGCCCGGGCGTCACCGGCCCCATCGTGGGCCCGCGCACCCCGGACCAGCTCACCAGCGCCCTGCGCGCCCTGGACCTGGACCTGACCGAGGAAGTGCTCACCGGCCTCGACGAGATCTTCCCCGGCCCGGGCCCCTCCCCGGAGGCCTTCGCCTGGTGATACGCGCGCCGAGGCCGTCCGTCTACTTCACGCTGGCCACCACGATCACGACGAACATGATGGCGAGCACACCGGCCATTACCCGGTTCCTGGTCTTGGGATCCACCCGTCGAGCGTAACCGGCCGGCCGGCCCGGACCGTCGGCGGCCGGGTGTGAGGCGCGGCACCGCGGTCCGGGCCGGGGTCGTACCCGGTCCGGACCGCACCGCTCAGGCCGCGGTGACCAGCTGCTCGCGACGCGGTACGAAGGCCACGTGCGGGCGGCCCGGACGCAGGTCCACCCGCAGCCGCAGGCCGCCGACCCGGGCCAGCACCAGGCCGACCCCGACCGCGGCGGCCAGCGAGACCAGACCGCCGGCCGCCATGCCCACCCGGGCGCCGTACGTGTCGGTGACCCAGCCGACCAGGGGCGCGCCGAACGGCGTGCCGCCGGTGAAGACCATCATGAAGAGGGCCATCACCCGGCCCCGCATCTCGGGGTCGGTGGCCAACTGGACGCTGGAGTTGGCGGTGACGTTCACCGTCAGGCCGAACATCCCGATCGGCACCATCAGGACGGCGAACAGCCAGAAGCCGGGCGCGAAGGCCGTCACGGTCAGCAGCGCACCGAAGAGCACCGCCGCCACCACCAGCAGCCGCAGCCGGGCCAGGCCGCGCCGGGCCGCCAGCAGCGCACCGGCCAGCGAGCCGGCCGCGATCAGCGTGTTGAACAGGCCGTAGGTGCCGGCGTCGGCGTGGAAGACGTCGTCGGTGAAGGCCGACAGCCAGATCGGGAAGTTGAAGCCGAAGGTGCCGATGAAGCCGACCAGCACGATCGGCCAGACCAGCTCCGGACGCCCGGCGACGTACCGCAGCCCCTCGCGGAGCTGC
Source organism: Streptomyces sp. NPDC089919 (assembly GCF_040684615.1). Taxonomy (NCBI): domain Bacteria; kingdom Bacillati; phylum Actinomycetota; class Actinomycetes; order Kitasatosporales; family Streptomycetaceae; genus Streptomyces; species Streptomyces sp. NPDC089919. Next base: position 9,842 of record NZ_JBFBGK010000138.1, on the reverse strand, counting down.
CCCTTGGCGCGCGGCCGGGGCTCGACCACGTGCAGCTCGCGGGTGCGCATCAGCAGCAGGCCGGCGATGGGCGCGGCGAAGGACAGGCCGTTCAGCAGGAAGGCCCAACCGGATCCGACGGCGGTGATCAGCACACCGGCGACGGCGGGGCCCACCAGCCGCGCGGTCTGGAAGTTCGCGGAGTTGAGGCTGACGGCGTTCGCCAGCTGTCGCTTGCCGACCATCTCGGAGACGAAGGTCTGCCGGGCCGGGTTGTCCACGACCGTGATCAGGCCGGCCAGGAAGGCGGCCAGGTAGACGTGCCAGACCTGGACGTGCCCGGTGACGGTGAGGGCGCCGAGCGCCACGCCGGTCAGGCCGAGGGCCGCGTTGGTGCCGATCAGCAGGGGCCGCTTGGGCAGCCGGTCGGCGAGGACACCGCCGTAGAGGCCGAAGAGCAGCATCGGCAGGAACTGCAGGGCGATGGTGATGCCGACCGCCGAGGCCGAGCCCGTCAGGGACAGGACCAGCCAGTCCTGGGCGATGCGCTGCATCCAGGTGCCGGTGTTCGAGACGACCTGGCCGGTCGCGAAGAGCCGGTAGTTCCGGATGCGCAGCGAGCTGAACATCGTGGTCTTGCGAGTGGCGCCGGTACCGCTCGGGGCGCCGGTGCTGCCGGTACTGCTGGTGGCGCCGGTGGCGCCGGTACTGCCGGTGCCGGGGGCGCCGGCGGGTCGTATCTCGGGGTGGTCGGTCGGTCCGGGGGCGGAGTCTGCTCCGTTTCCCGTACTCAAAGGCTTTCGCCTCCTCAGCTCGTCGTTACAGGTGCGCGAGCTTCTCCAGTACGGGTGCGGCCGCGCGCAGCTTGGCCCACTCGTCCTCGTCGAGCTCCGCCGCGAGCCCGGCCAGGAAGGCGTTGCGCTTGCGGCGGCTCTCCTCGAGCATCGCCTCGGCTTCCTCGGTCTGGCTGACCACCTTCTGACGGCGGTCCTCGGGGTGCGGCTCCAGCCTGACCAGACCCTTGGCCTCCAGCAGTGCCACGATGCGGGTCATCGACGGCGGCTGGACGTGCTCCCTGCGGGCCAGCTCACCGGGGGTGGCCGAGCCGCAGCGGGCGAGGGTGCCGAGCACCGACATCTCGGTCGGGCTCAGCGATTCGTCGACGCGCTGGTGCTTCAGGCGCCGGCCCAGCCGCATGACGGCGGAGCGGAGGTCGTTCACGGCGGCAGCATCGTCGCCATGGGTGAGGTCAAGCATGTTGTTTAGCATAGCTCATTAGTCAGTCTAAAGAACAACGGATTTCGTCGGGCGTGGCGCACCTCTCGCACACCCCCGCCCCAGTGGCCCCTCGGGCGCCCCCCGGGGATTAACCGCCACTGGCCGGATCATCACTCGTACGGGTGAGACGGCTCCGGAAAGTGACACGCGTCCACGGGTCCGACCCCGACCCTGTGCCCATGGGGACACACGTGCTCAGCATGCGTATAGACGGGGAGCTGCTGGCCCGGCTGCGGGGCCATGCCGCGAAACGCGGAATGAGCGTCCAGGACTACGTGCTCCGGACGCTCATTCGCGATGACTTCGACGAGCGCTTCAAGGCGGCCGTCGACGAGACGGAGAAGTTCTACGGGCTGACCTGACGGCGCCCGGCACTCCCCCGCGAGGGGTTACGTGAGGCCGAGGGCAGGCATCGCGTAGTAGAAGACGAAGACGGCCGACACGACGTACATCGCGGCCGGGACCTCACGGCCCCGGCCGGTGGCCAGCCGCAGCACGCAGAAGCTCACGAAGCCGATGCCGATGCCGTTGGTGATCGAGTAGGTGAAGGGCATCATCAGCATCGCCAGGAACGCCGGCACCGCGATGGTGAAGTCGCTCCAGTCGATGTCCTTCACGGAGCCCGCCAGGATCAGGAAGCCGACCGCGATCAGCGCGGGGGTGGCCGCCTGGGACGGGACCATGGTGGCCAGCGGCGTGAGGAACAGCGCCACGGCGAAGAGCGCGCCGGTCACCACGCTCGCCAGGCCGGTCCGGGCACCCTCGCCGACACCGGCGGTGGACTCGACGAAGCAGGTGTTGGCGGAGGACGAGGTGGCGCCGCCGGCCGCGACGGCGATGCCGTCCACGATCAGGACCTTGTTGATGCCCGGCAGGTTGCCCTGGGCGTCGTTGAGGTGCGCCTCGTCCGCGACGCCCAGGATCGTGCCCATCGCGTCGAAGAAGCAGGACAGCAGGACCGTGAAGACGAAGAGGCAGCCGGTCAGGACGCCGACCTTGTCGAAGCCGCCGAAGAGGCTGACCTGGCCGACCAGCCCGAAGTCGGGGGCGGCGACCGGGTTGCCCGGCCACTGCGGCACGGTCAGGCCCCAGGCCTGCCCCGGCAGGTCCGCGATCAGCTGGATCGCCACCGCGGCCACCGTCATGGCCACGATCGAGATCAGGATCGCGCCCGGGGTCTTGCGGATCAGCAGCGCCAGGGTCAGCAGCACGCCGACCACGAAGACCAGCACCGGCCAGCCGTGCAGGTGGCCGTTGCCACCGAGCTGGAGCGGGACGGTGGTGTGCGCGGCGTCCGGGATGCGGGAGACGAAGCCCGAGTCCACCAGGCCGATCAGCATGATGAAGAGGCCGATGCCGATCGCGATGCCCTTGCGCAGGCCCAGCGGCACGGCGTTCATGACCCGCTCGCGCAGGCCGGTGGCCACCAGCAGCATCACCACGAAACCGGCCAGCACGACCATGCCCATGGCGTCCGGCCAGCTCATCCGCGGGGCGAGCTGGAGGGCGACGACCGTGTTGACGCCGAGGCCCGCGGCCAGCGCGATCGGGACGTTGCCGATGACGCCCATGAGCAGCGTGGTGAAGGCGGCGGTGAGCACGGTGGCGGTGACCAGCTGGCCGCCGTCGAGCTGGTGGCCGTACATGTCCTTCGCGCTGCCGAGGATGATCGGGTTCAGCACGATGATGTACGCCATCGCGAAGAAGGTGGCGAAACCGCCGCGGACCTCGCGGGCGAGGGTGGAACCCCGCTCGGAGATCTTGAAGTAGCGGTCCAGGGCCGTGGTCCCGGCGGGGGACGGGGGCTGGGGGGCGGTCGCCTCGGCAGCGGGGGCCGACGTGCTCATTCGGTCCTCAAAGGGGGTGGGGTTTTCGTGGATTCATACGAGCGAATCCCGTCACAGGCAAACCGTTTCAGTATGAACACATGAACGAACAGGCGTCCATCTCCGCGCGTAGACCCCGATCCGCGCGCCCTAGACTGGCCGCATGGCGAAGTGGACCCCTCAGCACCCGGCGCCCGAGCCCCTCGAAGGGCCCGTCGTCGCCACCATCACCGGCGGCACGATCCTGTGGTTCGCGATGTTCGTGGTGCAGCTCCCCTTCTACGGCTGGTTCGCCGACCGCGACCTGCTCTGGTGGGTGTGGACCTGCGCGGCCGGCGGCGGGCTGGGCCTGATCGGCGTCTGGTACGTCCGGGCCCGGGACGCGGCCCTCAAGCGGCACGCGGCGGAGGCCACGGCAGCGGCGGCGGCCGGCGAGGGCGGGACGCCCGCCGCCTAGGCGCGCAGCTCACGACCCGGCAGCCGTCCCCAGCCGGTCAGTTTCGGCACAGAAGCGGTCGACCAGCGGACGATTCCCGTCATACCCAGGTCGGATCTTCACCCGGCTCGGCGGGTGAACCGCCGAAACCGCCCTTACCGTCGAAAGCATGACGCAGCGGGCGAAGATCGACACCGAAGGTCCCGAGCCGGGCGGCGGCCCCGGCGGCGGCTCCGTCTCCATCGACGCGGGCGCCGAGCTGGACCCCGTCCACCCGGTCGAACCGCCCGCGCCGCGCTTCCGGCCCGGCGGCCTGGACTCCGCCGCCGTCGCCGAACGCATCGCGCGCGGCGACGTCAACGACGTCCCGGTGCGCAGCAGCCGCTCCACCGCCGAGATCGTCCGGGCCAACGTCTTCACCCGCTTCAACGCCATCATCGGCGTGCTCTGGCTGATCATGCTGTTCGTCGCGCCGATCCAGGACAGCCTCTTCGGCTTCGTGATCATCGCGAACACCGGCATCGGCATCGTCCAGGAGCTGCGCGCCAAGAAGACCCTCGACGGGCTCGCCGTCATCGGCGAGGCCAAGCCCACCGTCCGCCGGGACGGCACCGCGGCCGAGATCTCCACCTCCGAGATCGTGCTGGACGACGTCATCGAGCTCGGCCCCGGCGACAAGGTCGTGGTCGACGGCGTGGTCGGCGAGGCCGACGGCCTGGAGATCGACGAGTCGCTGCTCACCGGCGAGGCCGACCCCGTCCTCAAGAAGCCCGGCGACCCCGTGATGTCCGGATCCTTCGTCGTGGCCGGCGGCGGCGCCTTCACCGCCACCAAGGTCGGCCGGGAGGCCTACGCCCACCAGCTCGCCGAGGAGGCCTCCCGCTTCACCCTGGTCCACTCCGAGCTGCGCAGCGGCATCTCCACCATCCTCAAGTACGTCACCTGGATGATGGTGCCCACCTCGATCGGCCTGATCATCAGCCAGCTGGTGGTCAAGGACAACAACCTGCGCGACGCCATCGCCCGGACCGTCGGCGGCATCGTCCCGATGATCCCCGAAGGCCTGGTGCTGCTGACCTCCGTCGCCTTCGCGATCGGGGTGATCCGGCTGGGCCGCCAGCAGTGCCTGGTCCAGGAGCTGCCCGCCATCGAGGGCCTGGCGCGGGTGGACGTGGTCTGCCTCGACAAGACCGGCACCCTCACCGAGGGCGGCATGGACGTCACCGAGGTGCGCCCGCTGGGCGGCGCCGACCCGGAGTACCTGCGCAAGGTGCTCGGCGCCCTCGGCGAGTCCGACCCGCGCCCCAACGCCAGCCTCCAGGCCATCATCGACGCCTACCCCGACAGCGAGGAGTGGCGCTGCACCGAGTCGCTGCCCTTCTCCTCGGCCCGCAAGTACAGCGGCGCCAGCTTCAGCGAGGGCGACGGGGAGAACTCCACCTGGCTGCTGGGCGCCCCCGACGTGCTGCTGCCCTCCGGCGACCCGGCGCTCGAGGAGATCGACGCCCTCAACGAACAGGGCCTGCGGGTGCTGCTGCTGGCCCGCTCCGCCCGCGAGCTGGACGACCTCCAGGTCGCCGGCGGGGTGAAGCCCACCGCGCTGATCGTCCTGGAACAGCGGCTGCGGCCGGACGCCGCCGAGACCCTGCGCTACTTCGACGAGCAGAACGTCCACGCCAAGGTGATCTCCGGCGACAACGCTGTCTCCGTCTCGGCGGTGGCCGGCAAGCTGGGCCTGCCCGGCGCCGAGAACACCGTCGACGCCCGCACCCTGCCCGCCGACCGCGAGCAGATGGCCGAGGAGCTGGACAAGAACGCCGTCTTCGGCCGGGTCACCCCGCAGCAGAAGCGGGACATGGTCGGCGCCCTCCAGTCCAAGGGCCACACCGTCGCCATGACCGGCGACGGGGTCAACGACGTGCTCGCCCTCAAGGACGCGGACATCGGCGTCTCGATGGGCTCCGGCTCCGAGGCCACCCGGGCCGTCGCCCAGATCGTGCTGCTCAACAACTCCTTCTCGACCCTGCCCTCGGTGGTCGCCGAGGGCCGCCGGGTGATCGGCAACATCACCCGGGTCGCCACGCTCTTCCTCGTCAAGACGGTCTACTCGGTGCTGCTGGCGATCCTGGTGGTCTGCTCGCAGGTCGAGTACCCCTTCCTGCCCCGGCACCTGACGCTGCTGTCCACCCTGACCATCGGCGTACCGGCCTTCTTCCTGGCCCTGGCCCCCAACAAGGAGCGGGCCCGGCCGCACTTCGTCCGGCGGGTGATGCGGTACGCGGTCCCCGGCGGCACCATCGCGGCCCTGGCCACCTTCCTCACGTACCTGCTGGCCCGCCACCACTACTCCGGCGAAGGCGCGCTGGACGCCGAGACCAGCGCCGCGACCCTGACGCTCTTCCTGGTCTCCATGTGGGTGCTGGCCATCATCGCCCGCCCCTACACCTGGTGGCGGGTGGCCCTGGTCGCCGCCATGGGCGGCGCCTTCCTCCTGGTCCTGGTCGTCCCCTGGCTCCAGCACTTCTTCCAACTGAAGCTGGTCGGCGCCACCATGCCCTGGACCGCCGTCGGCATCGCCGCCGCCGCCGCGGCCCTGGTCGAGTTCACCTTCCGCTGGGTCGACCGGAGGTTCCCGGCGTAGCGGGGACCCCCGGTCGGGCCGGGCGGGCTACCGCACGTCGACGTAGTCCTCCTTGGAGGTGGTGCGGTTGGTGGTGGCGTTGCCCTGGATCTTCCACTGCCAGTAGCCGTCGTCCTTGGCGACGACCCGGGCGGTCAGGTTGCCCTTGCCGTCGTTGACCGTGCCGGGGACGAAGGTCTGGACGGTGCTGCCCTTCTTGCGGAACCACAGGGTCCAGCCGACGTTGCCGGTGTAGTTGCGGTAGTCGCCGGTCTCCCAGTTGGCGCGCTTGACGGCGCCGGTCACCGTGAGGACCTTGCCCTTCTTGACCGGCTCCGGGCCCGCGTCCACCGGCAGGTAGGCGGCGCGCGGGGTGTAGAGGGTGCCGCCGAGCGGGGTGGTGAAGACCTCGGACGGCTTGGCCGTGCGCCGGACCCGGCCCTCGAAGTCCCAGGACGACTGCGAGTCGACGTTCTTCAGCTGGGTGCGCGGGTCGACCGTCAGGGTCTGCTCGCACACCGCCAGCGTCGCGTCGGCCTCGGTGCAGACCGGCGCCTGCTTCGGCGCGATGACCTTGCCGCCGTGGAAGTCGCTCTTCTTGATGACCACGTCCGTGCGCAGGCCGGACAGCGGGTCCGACGCGGCGTGCTCGATCGTGTAGGTGAAGACCACCGAGTTGGGCGTGGCGGCCTTCACCGGCATCCAGTGCTTGTTCGCCGAGAAGACGGTGAAGGTCACCGGGCCGGCGACGTGCCCGGCGAACGGTGCGGCCGGGGCGGTGGTGGCTGCGGTGGCGGCCGGGGCGGCGGCGGCCAGGACGAGCGCGGCCGAAGTGGCGGCCAGGGCGGCGCGGTTGCGCATGGTGGAAATCCCCCGATTGATGCGCTGATGAGTGGACGCCCGGTACGACTCGCATGATCGTCCGATGGTTGTACGGAATCCGTGCCCAAGCCGGGACACCACCGGCCCTCCCCCGGCACGCCACGAGCCCTACTCTGTGCGCCAGGTCGACGAGAAGAGGCGGGTGGCCCCCATGCACGACAGACGGACCGGCACCGGACGGACCGGCACGCGGACCTGCATACGCACCGGCACGAGCACCGGTCGCGGCACGGACTCCGGTCGCGGCACCGGCGCCCGGCGGGGCACCAGGACCGCGGTCACCGCGGGCGCCCTGCTGCTCCTGCTCGGCACCACCGGCTCCCCGGGCGCCGCCGCCGCGCCCACCTACGCGGTGAAGCTCCAGGTCACCCACGCCCCGGTCACCCCCCAGATCCGGGTGTGGGACCGGACCACCTGGAAGGCGTACGACGTCCCGGTCGCGGACGGCACGGACGGCGGCACCGCCACCCTCCCCACCGGCAGCTACCTCACCCTCGCCGCCGCCACCGACTGGGGCAGCGAAGCCCGCTTCCTGGCCCGTACGTTCACCGTCGGCAGCGCCGCCACGACCGTCACCCTGGACGCCGACCTGGCCGAGCCGGCCGGCATCACCGTCGACGACACCACCGCCGCCCGTACCACCGCCGACGTCTCCTTCACCCTCCCCGACGGACAGCAGGTCGCCTTCGACGGCAACTGGGGCCCGAAGGTGTACGTCACCCCGATCGCACTGCCGGGCCTCAGCCTCGACCTGCACGACGTGCTCACGAAGAAGGGCAGCGGCCCCAACCGGCCCTCCCCCTACCGCTACGACCTCGTCCACCGCTTCCACGACGGCAGCCCCGCCACCCCGGTGGTCTCCGTGCTCACCGCGGACCTGGCCCGCAGGACCACCTCGGTGCGCGCCCAGGGCGCCGGCCTCAGCGCGAACCTGTGGACCGCCGCCCGCACCCCCGAGGACCAGAGCGGCGTCTACCAGGCCGCGCCGGTGCCGGTCGGCGGCTCCTTCACCCAGTACCTCACCCCCGGCACCACCCTGGACCGCTACCTCGAATACGGCAGCCACAGCCTCGACCTTCCGGGCCTCGACCTCCCCAAGGGCGACGGCGGCAGCGAGTACGTCGGCCGGGCGCCCTTCACCACGAAGCACTCGCAGTTCCCCTCCTCGGGGTACGCGGGCGGGAAGTTCACCCTCGGCGAGACCGCCCCGCTCTCCGACGCGTACGGGAACGAGGGCCGCGACACCGCCGGGCAGACCGTCTACCAGGTCACCGGCGACGCGTCCGTGCTCGGCACCTCCGGCGCCCTGAACCCGTACGACACGTACACCGTCGCGGCCGGCAGCCACACCGTCTACAAGATCAGCCACACCGTCACCCGGGCGGGCGCCCAGTCCCGGTTGACGAGCCGGGTCAGCACCGACTGGACCTTCCCCCGCACCGCGCTGCCCGGGGCCGGCGCCGGCAGCGGCGAACTGCCCGTGCTGGACCCGAAGCTGAGCGTCGCGGGCCTGGACTCCCGGGGCCGCACGGCCGCCGGCACCGTCACCGTCACGGCCTCCCTGGTACCGCGGACCGCGGGCACCGTCCCGACGCTGACCAAGGTCGAGTACTCCACCGACGACGGCGCGAGCTGGAAGACCGCGGGCACCACCGGCAGCGTCGCGGTCGCGGTCCCGGCCGGCGCGGCCTTCGTCTCCCTGCGGGTCACCGGCAAGGACGACAAGGGCGGCACCGTCGTCCAGACCGTCCTGCGGGCCTTCGGCGGCCCGGCCGCCGAGACCGCGCTCAAGATCGGCGCCACGGCCGTCACGGGCGTCAGCGTCAACGGCGGCAGCAGCCTGGTGCCGAACCTCACGGGGCTGCGCACCTACTCGGTGGCCTTCACCGCCACCGACCCCTCGGGCATCTCCGCGGCCGGGCTGTACCTGTACCACGGCGGCTACGACAAGCCCGACGGCATCATCCCGATCCCGCCGGCCGACTGCGCGAAGCACGGCGGCAGCAGCACCACGTACGACTGCACCGCCGACTTCAACCTCAGCGGGCGGGGGCACCTCGGGCTCACCAAGCTGGCCGGCACCTGGTCGGTGGCCGGCTGGGCCCTGGCGGGCGACCACAAGAGCCTCTACAGCGGCCCGGTCACGGGCACCGCCCTGATCAAGCGGTCCAGCAGCATGACCGCCGACGCGACGCCCGAACCGGTGACCGCGGGCGGGACCTTGACCGTCACCGGCACGCTCACCGGCTCCGCCTGGGAGTACGGGGCCGCCACCGCCCTCACCGGGCGGACGGTCCAGCTGCAGTTCCGCAAGGCCGGTACGACGGCGTGGACCACGGTGGGCACCGGTACGACCGACGCGGCCGGCAAGGCCGTCGTCACCCACACCGCCACCGCGACCGGCGCCTGGCGCTTCACCTACCCCGGCAGCACCGGCACCGCCCCCTGCACCTCCCCCACCGACACGGTCACCGTCCACTGACCCGACCGCCCGGTGGCGCTCCCTGTACGCGTGCCCGCGGGCGGTCGGGATGTGCGGGGAGCGCCGCTGGGGGCACCTCCCAGCGGTAGCTGGGGGAGGGGGTGGCAGGAGTGGCAAATCCAGCCCCGCCGGCGTTTGAGGCGCGGGGTCCGGGGCGGAGCCCCGAAACCTGGGCCCCGCCCACCTTTTGCGTCCGCCCGGGCGGGGACCCGCCAATCCAGCCCCGCCGGCGATTGAGGCGCGGCTCCCGGGCCCGCGCCCGGCCGCTGCGCGGAGCCGGCCCCCCCCCCCCCCCTCCCCAAAACGGGGGGGTTCGCCCCCCGATCCCCCGCACCGCCG
>NZ_JBFBGK010000137.1:0-18665 GCF_040684615.1 Streptomyces sp. NPDC089919 | reverse complement strand
GCCCGGCCGCTGCGCGGAGCCGTCCCCTCCCCGCCCCTTCCCGAAACCGGTGGGCTCCGCCCCCGGAGCCCCCGCACCGCCGCTGCCGCGACGGTCGCCTCAAACGCCGGCGAGGCTGGGTATGCCGGGTACGACAGGCCCCCCGGCCGGCCGAGGACCGACAGCGGGGCCGGGGACCCGGCGCAGGGGCCGGGAACCGGCGCCGGGGGCTGACGGACGGGCCGAGGGACCGACGGACGGACCGACGGACCGGCCGGGGACCGACGACGGGGCCGGAGCCCGACCGCGGGTCCGGGGACCCGACGGCCAGGCCGGGGGCCAAGCGGCTGCCGTCGGACGGCAGGGGGTCAGCTGAAGATGATCATGGAGCCTTGGCCCAGGCTCCTCGTGGCCGCCGCGTGCAGCCCCAGCCAGACGTGGCGTTCGCGGGCGAAGGGGCTGTCGTCGTAGGGGATGGGGCCCGCGGGCTCCTCCAGGGAGGTGGGGCGGCCGGGGGGTGCCGGCGGGGCGGGCGGGTTGCCCGGGTCGATGCCGATCACCGGCGCCACGAACTGCAGCTCCCGCAGCAGCCCCTGCGCCGAGCCCAGCGGTCCCCCGCCGGCCAGCAGCTCCTCGGTCGCCAGCGGCACCTGGAAGTCCACCGGGACGTACGCCCCCGCGTGGTCGTAGTGCCAGACCAGGTGGGACTGCTGGGCGGTGGCCTCGAACATCTCCAGCAGCTGCTCGTAGTCGCCGCCGAGCTCGTCCACCGGGGTCACCGGCAGCCCGCACAGGTGCAGCAGGTACGCCCGCCGCAGGAAGTGCAGGGCGTCGTAGTCGAAGCCCGCCACCGGTGCGACGTCGCCCGAGAGCCCGGGCATGTAGGCGAAGACCGGTACGGCCGGCAGCCCGGCCTCGGCCAGCGCCCGGTCGTACGCGGAGATCTCCTCCGCGAAGGGGTTGTCGGGGCTGTGGCACAGCACGTCGACAAGGGGGACCAGCCACAGGTCACAGGCCACACGGGCTCCCATCGTTGTCCGCCGATCGCCACAGCGTAGTGCGCCCGGCACCCCGCGCGAAGGGGTCCGGAACAGGTCCGTGCGCACCGGACGGAACCCGGCCGGAGGCCGCACCCCCACCGGAAGAAGGGTGCCCCGGCCGACCGCGTCTACTCGAACCGGGCCGCCGCGGCTACTCGGGTTCTGGGAAGGGGCCCTTCCAGATCCAGACGTCCTCGACCTTCTGCGGGGGGCGTCCCAGCAGCTTGGTGACCGTGTCCCGCAGTTCCAGGGCCCGTTCCTGGTCCTGGGGCAGCACCAGCAGGCCCGCCTTCCACCAGCGCAGGTCCTTGCGGGCCTGGGCCTGCCAGGCCGGGCCGATGTGCGGGGCCGGCTTCCCGTACCGGACGTCCGAGAGCATGTTGGAGGTCCAGCGCGGGGTGGCGCCGTAGATGCCCATCCGGTCCGGTCCCCAGGGCCCGTTGAAGTACCCGCCGGGCATCCGGAAGCCCAGGCCGGCCTCGACCTGCCAGTGCAGGGCGTCGGATCCGGCCGGGTCCGGTACCGGGACCGGGACCAGCGACCGGCCCTCGGGCAGGTACTGCCGCCAGGTGCCGTCCGCGATGAAGGCCGGTACCGGCGCCCGGTCCCGCACCGGGAAGGGCGTCGGGACGATCGGCAGCAGCGCCGCCGCCACCGCGACCATCCCCAGCCGCCGCTGCCGCACCTCCGGCAGGGCCAGGATCCGGTCCGCCCCGAGCGCGACCAGCACGCCGAGCGCGGGCGCGCACACCATGCCCACCCGTCCCTCGATCACCGACTCGAAGAGGGGCTGGTGGGCCAGCAGCCGCCAGGGGCCGGGCGCGACCAGGTCGGTGCCGGGGATCCGGATCCGCTGGCCCAGCGAGAGCCAGGCCGCGCCCAGCGCGGTGACCGCCAGCGCCTTCACGGCGGCCCGCCGCCACTGCCACCAGGCGACCGCCGCGCAGAGCGCGATCAGCGGCCAGCCGTAGAAGGCGTTCTGCTCGGTGCGGTTCAGGGCCAGCTTGTCGGCCTGCGCCTCGTCCCCGAAGAGCGAGCGCTGGGCGTACTCCACGAACGCCCGGGGGCTGTTGCCGGCCGCGTCGCCGTGCAGCACCGAGTGGTAGCTCTGCGGCCCGAAGAACTGCCAGTACAGGGGGAAGGCGACCAGCGGCAGCGCGACCAGCGCGGCGATGCCGAGCCCCTTGAGGAGCGGCCGGGCCGCCGCCCGGGCCGTCCGGGGGTCGGCCACCGCGTACGCCGCGGCGAACAGCAGCATGCCGACCGCCGCGAGCAGGAACGGTTCCTCGCCGAGGAACACCTGGTACGCCGCGAACAGCCCGAGCAGCACCCCGTCCCGCCGGACCCGCCGCCCCCCGCACAGCCGCAGCGCCCGGTCCACGATCAGCGGGATCATGAAGAGCACGCAGAAGTTCGGGTGCGCGTTGGCGTGCGAGACCATCGGCGGCGCGAAGGCGGCCAGCGCCCCGCCCAGCGCGGCGGCCCAGCGGCTCGCCACCAGCCACCGCCGGATCAGCCAGTACCAGGCCAGCGCGGTGCCGGCCAGGCCCAGCGTCAGCACCAGCGCCCAGGTCAGCCCGGGCCCGAAGGCCAGCGTCACGGGCGTCAGGGGCACCGACAGCCCGAGCATCACCGTGTTCGCCATCAGGTTGACCCCGTCGGGCATCCCCTGGAGCGTGGTGAAGAGCGGATTGCGCAGGTGGGAGACGTTGTCGGCGGTGACCGCGAAGAACCACTCCCACTGGTTCTGGTCCGAGCCGGAGTCGGCGAGGTAGTGGCTGCCCACCCCGGCCCACAGCCCCTTGTAGAGCAGCAGCGAGCCGAGCAGGTAGAGGCCGGCGACGGCCAGCGTGCCCGCCTTCAGCCGGGCCAGCTCGCCGAGCACCTTGAGGTAGTCGGCCGGCCTGACCTTGGAGCCGTCCTGGTGCGACCAGCGCACCGGGACCTCGGCCACCGGCCAGCCCTGCCGCCGGAAGTACTGCAGGATCTCGACGTCGATGCCCCAGCCGTCCAGCCGGGAGGCCCCGAAGGCGGCCCGCGCGCGGTCCCCCTCGAGCAGCTTGAAACCGCACTGGGTGTCCCGGACGCCCGGTACCGCGACGGCGCGTATCAGCCGGTTGCCGGCCCGGCCGAGCAGTTCGCGCAGCCGTCCCTGGTGGTGCTCGATCCGGGAGTCGGGGTGGGCCCGGGAGCCGATCGCGGCCTCCACGCCCTGCTCGGTGAAGGCCTTCTCCAGGTGGCCCAGCTCCTCGACGGGGGTGGCCAGGTCGGCGTCCGTGAGCAGCACCCGGCGGCCGGTGGAGGCCAGCACGCCCCGGCGCAGGGCGTCGCCCTTGCCGCGGTTGCGGTCCGTGCCCACCAGCCGGATCCGCGGCTCGGCCGCGGCGGCGGCCCGTACCAGGTCGGCCGTACCGTCCGTGGAGCCGTCGTCGGCGACGATCAGCTCCCAGGCGCCGGGCCCGGTGCCGAGGTGGGCGTCGAGGTGGGCGCGGAGGGCTTCGAGGGTGGGCCCGATCCGGGCCTCCTCGTCGTACGCGGGGACGACCACGCTCAGCTCGACGGGGCCCAGCCAGCGGCCCGGGGGGCCCGCCGCGGGGCCGGGCGCCGCCGCCGGCTCGGGGGCGGCCGGGCCCGGGGCGCCGACGGTGGCGCTCACGCGCCGGCCACCTTGTCGAGGCCGAGGCCGTCGGCCCAGGTCAGACCGTGTTCGTTGTACTCGTGCACCAGGCGGCGGACCTCGTCGGCGTCCCCGCGGGTCACCGCGTCGACCAGCTCGCCGTGGCCGCACCACAGCCCCTCCCGCAGGTCGGGCTGGCGCAGCAGGTAGGGGACGGAGAAGACCCAGCACTGCACCCGGATGCGGTGCAGGAACTCGGAGATGTAGACGTTGCCGACCAGGCCGCTGAGCTCCCGCCAGAAGCGCAGGTCGTAGCCGATCAGTACCTCGAGCGAGCCGCTGAGCGCGGCCCGCCGGGCCTCGTCGGCGCGGCGGCGCACGGACACCAGGGCCTCGCCCGCGCCGGGTCCGGAGCCGCGCTCGGCGAGCCGCCGGAATATCCCGTCCACCATCAGGGTGCGGGCCTCGACCATGGTGCGGAAGTCGTCGACCGTGAAGATCCGTACGCGGAAGCCGCGGTGCTGGACGGACTCCAGCAGCCCCTGGGCGGCGAGGTCCACCAGGGCCTCGCGGACCGGGGTCGCGGAGACCTCGTACTGCTCGGCGATCTGCTTGACGGTGAACTCGGTGCCGGGGGGCAGCCGGCCCGCGAGCACCTCGTCGCGCAGCGCGTCCGCGATCTGCTGACGAAGGGTGTTGCGGGTGACAGCGCCGCTGCCGGCCATGGGGTCCGTCTCCTTTGTAGGGCTTCGGACACCTTAGGCCAGCCGGGGCAGCAAAGCGCGGGACGGTCTGCGCGGATATCGTGCAGACCGTCCCGCTTCGGAGTCGGGCCGGATCCCCGGGGGACCGGCCGGAATCAGCCTGCGGTGGTGTGGCGGTCGGCGACCGTCAGCGCCTCGTCCAGCAGGGCGAGGCCCTCCTTGGCCTCCGCCTCCGTGATGTTGCAGGCGGGGACCACGTGCGTGCGGTTCATGTTGACGAAGGGCCACAGGCCCGACTTCTTGCAGGCGGCCGTGAACTCCGCCATCGGTGCGTTGTCGGCACCCGCGGCGTTGTAGGGGACCAAGGGCTCGCGGGTCTCCTTGTCCTTGACGAGCTCCAGCGCCCAGAAGGTTCCCAGGCCGCGCACCTCGCCCACCGACGGGTGCCGCTCGGCGATCTCCGCCAGGCCGGGGCCGAGGACGTGCTCGGAGAGGTGGGCGGCGTGCTCGACGATGCCCTCCTCCGCCATGGCGGTGATGGTGGCGACCGCGGCACCGCAGGCCAGCGGGTGACCCGAGTAGGTCAGGCCGCCCGGGTAGGGGCGGTTCGCGAAGGTCTCGGCGATCTCCGGGGAGATCGCGACCCCGCCGAGCGGGACGTAGCCGGAGGTGACGCCCTTGGCGAAGACCAGCAGGTCGGGGGTGATGTCCCAGTGCTCGGCGGCGAACCACCGGCCGGTGCGGCCGAAGCCCGCCATGACCTCGTCCAGGATGAAGACGATGCCGTACCGGTCGCAGAGCGCGCGCACCCCCGCCAGGTAGCCGGGCGGCGGGATCATGATGCCGGCGGTGCCGGGCACGGTCTCCAGGATGATCGCGGCGATCGAGGCGGGGCCCTCGAAGGCGATGGTGTCCTCGAGGTGCGCCAGGGCGCGCTCGCACTCCTCGGCCTCGGTGGTGGCGTGGAAGGGCGAGCGGTAGAGGAACGGCCCCCAGAAGTGCACGACGCCCGCGGCGCCCTGGTCGGAGGGCCAGCGGCGGGGGTCGCCGGTCAGGTTGATCGCGGCCGAGGTGGCGCCGTGGTACGAGCGGTAGGTGCTCAGGACCTTGTGGCGGCCGGTGTGCAGCCGGGCCATCCGGACGGCGTTCTCGACGGCCTCGGCGCCGCCGTTGGTGAAGAAGATCTTGTCGAGCTCGCCCGGGGTGCGCTCGGCGATGAGGCGTGCGGCCTCGGAGCGCGACTCCACGGCGAAGCCGGGGGCCAGGGTGCAGAGCTTGGCGGCCTGCTCCTGGACGGCCGCGACGACCTTGGGGTGCTGGTGGCCGATGTTGGTGTTGACCAGCTGGGAGGAGAAGTCGAGGTAGCGGTTCCCGTCGTAGTCCCAGAAGTACGACCCCTCGGCCCCGGCCACGGCGAGCGGGTCGATCAGGGCCTGGGCGGACCAGGAGTGGAACACGTGAGCCCGGTCGGCGGCCTTGACGGCCGCGCCGGTCTGCGGATCAGGCTGAGGGGTCATGCGTGCAGGGTAGGAGTGCGCAGGTGGGAGCCGGTATCGGCGTCCTGTAAGCCCACGAGGGGGCCGCCTCGGCAGAGTGTCTGCCGCGACGGCCCCCTCGGGTCGCTCTCCCCCCGTGGGAGAGCGGTCTGCGGGGCCCCGTCCCCCTGGGGCCGCTGACTGGTCCGGCCGGCGCCGGCGGTTCGGCCGGCTCCACGGCACACGTTATGGATCTTGCATCCGCGGACCGTCCGGACCGTGTCACGGGCCTGTGACAGCCCGGGGCGGGCCGGGCTCGCAACTGAACGGGGGCCGGGGGCGTCTTCCGGACTGCGGACGGCCGGAATCCGTGGGTCCGGGCTATCGTCGGGCCGGTCGGCACATCCTGGGGGGAGGGACCGATCGGCCATGGACCAGCTGGCGTTCGGTGATCCGCAACAGATAGGCGACTACCGGCTGTTGGCGCGGCTGGGCGCCGGGGGCATGGGACAGGTCTTCCTGGCCCGCTCCGCGCGCGGCCGGACCGTCGCCGTGAAGCTGGTGCACGAGGACCTGGCCCGGCAGCCGGAGTTCCGCGACCGCTTCCGCCGCGAGGTGGCCGCCGCCCGCCGGGTGGGCGGCGAGTGGACCGCGCCGGTGCTCGACGCGGACACCGAGGCCGCGGTGCCCTGGCTGGCCACCGGCTACGTGGCGGGCCCGGACCTGCGGACGGTGGTGGGCCGCACGCACGGTCCGCTGCCCGGGCGCTCGGTGCGGATCCTGGCCGCCGGACTCGCGCACGCCCTCCGGGACGTGCACGCGGCGGGACTGGTGCACCGCGACCTGAAGCCCTCCAACGTCCTGGTCACCCTCGACGGCCCCCGGGTGATCGACTTCGGGATCGCCCGGGCGCTGGACGAGGACGAGCACGGCAAGGGCTGGACCCGCACCGGGGAACTGATCGGCTCGCCCGGCTTCCTGGCCCCGGAGCAGGTCCGCGGCGAGCCGGTGACCGCCGCCTGCGACGTCTTCTGCCTCGGGTCGGTCCTCGCGTACGCCGCTTCGGGGGTGCTGCCCTTCGGCGAGGCGGGCGGGGCGGGCGCCGGGCCGGCCGCGCTGCTGCTGCGGATCGCGGAGGCGGAGCCGGAGCTGGCGGGCGTACCGGAGCCGCTGCGGGGGCTGGTCCGGGACTGCCTGCACAAGGACCCGGGGGCCCGGCCCACCCCGGCGGACGTACTGGCGCGGGTGGGCGCCGGGGAGACCGTCGCGGACGGCAAGGCCCTGGAGCCCTGGCTGCCCGCGCCGCTGGTGGCGCAGCTGGGCCGGCACGCCGTCCGGCTGCTGGACCGGGAGGACGCCGGACCGGTCCGCGAGACGGTGATCGTCCCGGAGCCGGGCTCCGCCCCCGCGGCACCGGACCGGCCCGCCGTGCCCGCCGTACCCGCCCAGCGGACCTCCGCCCCGGCGCCCGTGGCACCGTACGGACCGGGCGGGTACGGGGCCTACGGCCCGAGCCCGGGCGCCTTCGGCGGCCCGGCGGCCGGCGACCGGCCCGGCGGCACGTACCCCGGTCCGTACGGGTACGGGTACGACGACGCCGCCGACGGGACCGCGGCGCCGGAGGCGGACGGCCGGCGGACCGGCTCGACCGTGTTCCTGGTGACCGTGGCGGTGGTCGTCGCGGTGCTCACCGGCGGCTCGGTCTGGGCGTTCATGAACGACCGGCACCCCGACGACGGCCCGGTCCCGGCCCCGACCGCCGCCCGATCGCCGGGCCCGGCCGGCACCGGGTCCACCGGCGGGACCACTGGCGGCGTGGGCGCCGCGGCCGGCGGGATCCCCGAGGCCTACCTCGGGAGCTGGCACAGCGCGGCCCGCACCTGGCGCCTGGAGCTGCGGGCGGGCGCGGTGGGCGAGCAGGTCATGACCCTGACCAAGACCGATCCGGCGTACACCTGCACCTGGACCGCCGCGCTCCGCTCGGCCGGTCCCCCGGTCGAACTGGCCCCCTCGCAGGTGGCCTCCGGCGACCCGGCCACCTGCGGCCCGGGGCCGTGGAGCCGTCTCACCCTGCGCCCGGACGGCACGCTGGAGCGCGAACTGGTCGACAGCGGCAAGCCCCCGCTGCGCTACGTCCGGGACCGGTAGGCGTGTCCGGCCGGCCGGCGCCGGTCCGTCCCACGGGCTACCGGAGGCCCCGGGGTAGTCCTCGAGGAGGAGGCCGGGAAATCCGCTCGGGGCCCGACGCGGGGGACCGCGGCGGCCGCCTACGGTTCGTGGTGTGACCGAGAAATCCACCGGGGGGACCCGGACCCAGACGATGCCGCCGCCCGAGGTGCGGATCGCCGCGGGCCTGCTGGGCAGCCTGCGCAAGGACCTCTTCACCGACGCCTTCGCCTTCCGCCCGCTGGGCCCGATGGCCACGGACGGACCGCTGGCCCGGATGCTCCCGGACCGGATCCGCCCGTACGCCGCCTGGACCCCGCACGCGGTGGTGCTGGGCGCGGCCCTCTTCGCGGTCTGGCTGGCCTGGGTGTTCGGCGGCTACATGATGGGGCCGGACACCTGGGCGCTGACCGGGCTGATGCCCGCCGCGGCGGTGGCCACCACCCTGCTGCGCCCGGTGGGGGCCTGGTGGCTCTCGCTCGGGGTGGTGAGCGTGCTCTCCTCCGTGAACACCGGCAGCGGGCTCTGGCCGTGGACGCCGCCCTGCCTGTTCGCGCACCTCACGGTGATGGTCGTGGTCTCGCTGCGGACCAACCGCCGGGTCGCGGGCTGGATGTGGCTGCTGTCGGTGCTGGCCGGCGCGGTGCTGGTGGCCTTCGGGAACGACTACGGCACCGGCTCGAACGTCACGCAGATGGCCTTCGTCTCCGCCCTGGCCCTGCTGGTCGTCGCGGTCTGGCACATCCGCAAGGAGGCCACCCAGGAGGTGACGGCCCAGCAGGTGGTCACCGCCGTGGAGCGGGACAAGCGCACCCTGCTGGAGGAGCGCACCACCATCGCCCGGGAGCTGCACGACGTGGTCGCGCACCACATGTCGGTGGTCGCGATCCAGGCGGAGGCGGCCCCCTACCGCGTGCAGAACCCGCCCCCGGAGCTGGAGCAGGCCTTCGTCACCATCCGGGAGAACGCCGTGGCCGCGCTGACCGAGCTGCGCCGGGTGCTGGGCGTGGTCCGGTCCGCGGACTACGAGGCCCCGGAGGCCCCGCAGCCCACCCTGGCCTCGCTGGAGGCCCTGCTGGCCAACGTCCGCGAGGCGGGGCTGCCGGTGGAGAAGGCCGTCACCGGTGCGGTCCGGGAACTGCCCCAGGGCGTGGAGCTGTCGGCCTACCGGATCATCCAGGAGGCCCTGAGCAACACGCTGCGGCACGCGCCGGGATCGGGCGCCACGGTGGAGATCGGCTATGTGCTGGGCGGCCTGGGCCTGCGTATCGTCAACGGTCCCCCGACGGGGGACGTCCGGCCCTCGCCGGGCGCGGGACACGGCATCACGGGAATGCGGGAGCGGGTGGCGATGCTCGAGGGCGAGATGACCGCCGGGACCACCGAGGACGGCGGTTACGAGGTCGCGGTGTTCATACCCGTGCGCCCGCGGGCCGACGAGGACGGCGCATGACGATCAAAGTCCTCATCGTGGACGACCAGATGATGGTCCGCGAGGGATTCTCGGTCCTGCTCGGTGCGATGCCGGACATCGAGGTGGTCGGCGAGGCGGTCGACGGCCGGGAGGCCATCGCCCAGGTCGCGGCGCTGCGGCCGGACGTGGTGCTGATGGACATCCGGATGCCGGTGCTCAACGGCCTGGAGGCCACCCGCGAGATCGTCGCGGCGGACGCGGACGCCAAGGTGCTGGTACTGACCACCTTCGACCTCGACGAGTACGTCTACCAGGCGCTGCGGGCCGGGGCCTCGGGCTTCCTCCTCAAGGACGCCTCGGCCCGTCAGCTGGCGGACGGGGTACGGGTGGTGGCCTCCGGGGAGGCGCTGCTGGCCCCCTCCGTGACCAAGCGGCTGATCTCGGAGTTCTCCAAGCTCTCCGAGGTGTCGCGGCCCGCGGACCGGACGTCGGTGGCCGAACTGACCGACCGGGAGACGGAGGTGCTGGTGCTGATCGCCCAGGGCCTGTCCAACGCCGAGATCGCCGACCGGCTGGTGATCGCCGAGTCCACGATCAAGACGCACGTGAGCCGCATCCTGGTGAAGCTGGGCCTGCGGGACCGCACCCAGGCGGCCGTCTTCGCCTACGAGGCCCGCCTGGTGACCCCGGGCTGAGCCGTCCGGCGGCCGGTGGCGGGGTAGCGTCGGGGCATGGACGATGCCGCTGTGTTCGATCCGTGGTCGGCCGCTTTCGTCGCGGACCCCTATCCCGCCTACGCACGGCTGCGCCGGCAGGGCCGGGCGGTGTGGTTCGAACCGACCGGGCAGTGGCTGATCCCGCACTACGACGACGTGAGCGCGCTGCTGCGGGACCGCCGGCTGGGCCGGACCTACCTGCACCGCTTCAGCCACGAGGAGTTCGGCCGGACCCCGCCGCCCCCGGAGCACGAGCCCTTCCACGTCCTGAACGGCAACGGCCTGCTGGACCTGGAGGACCCGCACCACGCGCGGGTGCGGCGGCTGGTGGCCAAGGCCTTCACCCCGCGGATGGTGGACCGGCTGGCGCCGACCGTGCGGCGGATCGCGGGCGGGCTGGTGGACGCGCTGCTCGCCGAGGGCGGCGGGGACCTGGTCACCGCGGTGGCGGAGCCGCTGCCGGTGGCCGTGATCGCCGAGCTGCTGGGCGTGCCCGAGGCGGACCGGGGGCTGCTGCGGCCCTGGTCGGCCGCGATCTGCGGGATGTACGAGCTGAACCCGGGCCCGGAGACCGCCCGCGCCGCGGTCCGCGCCTGCGTCGAGTTCGACGCGTACCTGCGGGAGCTGATCGCCGAGCGGCGGCGGGAGCCGGACGCCGACCTGATCTCCGCCCTGATCGCCGCCCATGACGAGGACGGGCGGCTGACCGAGCAGGAGATGGTCTCCACCTGCGTGCTGCTGCTGAACGCCGGGCACGAGGCGACGGTCAACACCACGGCGGGCGGCTGGTGGACGCTCTTCCGCCGGCCGGACCAGCTGGCCGCGCTGCGGGCCGACCCGGCGGCGGTGTTGTCCACAGCTGTGGAGGAGCTGATGCGGTTCGACACGCCGCTCCAGATGTTCGAGCGGTGGGTGCTGGACGACATCGAGGTGGGCGGCACGGTCATCCCGCGCGGCTCGGAGGTGGCGCTGCTCTTCGGCTCCGCCAACCGCGACCCGGCGCGGTTCGCCCGCCCCGACGAACTGGACCTGGTCCGCACCGACAACCCGCACATCACCTTCGGCGCGGGCATCCACTACTGCCTGGGGGCCCCGCTGGCCAGGCTGGAGCTGGCCGCGTCCTTCGGCGCGCTGCTGGCGCCGGAGGTCCCGCCGATGCGGCTGGTGAAGGAGCCGCGGTGGCGGGAGGGGTACGTGATCCGGGGGCTGGACGAGCTGCTGGTGGAGTTCTGAGGCGGCCGCGGACACACCGGCCACCGGGGCCGGCCTCCCGGGCCCACGGCCCGGGTCCGGCCTCCCGGGCCCGGCGGCCCCGGCCCTACCGGGGCAGGGTCAGCCCCCAGGCGCCCGGGCGCAGGGTCCAGGTACGGCGGCGGACCGGGCCGGTGACCCGGTGGTCGGCGCGGTAGCGGAAGTCCGTGCCCGAGACCGTGACCGAGCGGGCCCGGGCCGTCAGCGGCTCCCGCGAGCCGCCGGTGTGCACGGTCACCTCGACCAGGCCCCCGCGGCCGGCCAGCGAGAGGTCCCGCACCGGCCGGTCCACATCGCTGATCAGCACGCCGTCCGCCTCCACCCGCAGCCGGTACCCGGCGTGCCCGCCGACCGGCGGCCGCACCAGCGTCCGCACCAGGGAACGGCAGGCGCTCCACAGCGAGGGCCCCGGCGCCCCCGCCGGGGCGACCTCCCGGACCGGCCCGGGGCCGGCCCCGGCCTCGCCGTCCGGTCCCGGCCCGGGCGCGCCCGGGCCGCCGAGCGGCGGGATCCGCAGGCCGCCCAGCACCACGCCGTCGCTGTCGTCGACCAGCAGGTCCATCGGGTGCACCACGCCGTCCAGCGCCGCCCGGGCGCCCAGCACCGCACTGCCCGGCACGCCCAGTGAGCGGGCCACCGCCAGCGCCCCCGGAGACCCCACCGGGACCAGCGAGAGCGCCCCCTCGCCCAGCTCCCGCTCCCGGTGCAGCAGCGCGACCGCGCGCGCCAGCGCGCCGTCGTCCCCCACGATCACCGGCCGGCGATGGCCCCGGCGGGCGAGCGCCCGCGCGAACTCCTCGGGGCCCTCGGGGAGGCAGATCTTGGCCGCCGCCCCGGCGCTCAGCACGTCCTTCGCGATCCGCACGGACTCGCCGTCCAGGCGGCGGGCGACCGGGTCGACCAGCACGAGCAGGCCGGCCTCCGCCGCGCCCGCACGGCTCATGGTGGGCTCTGGAGCCGACACCTCGGTCCTTCCTCGGGTAGCATCTTTGTGCAAGAGCCCCTTGCGCTATTGCGCCAGGGGCTTCGTCTATTCCGGGGCAACCGGTCCGACGGCTCAGCCTGCGGTGTACATCGTCGTACGCCCCCTGACCTTGGACATGCCCCATCCGGAAGAGGTGTACGCCTGTGCCCGCTCTTGTGCTGCTCGGAGCCCAGTGGGGTGACGAGGGCAAGGGAAAGGCCACCGACCTCCTCGGTGGCTCCGTCGACTACGTGGTCCGCTACCAGGGCGGCAACAACGCCGGCCACACGGTCGTCGTAGGCGACCAGAAGTACGCCCTGCACCTGCTCCCTTCCGGCATCCTCACCCCTGAGTGCACCCCGGTCATCGGCAACGGCGTCGTCGTCGACCCGGCGGTCCTGCTCTCCGAGCTGCGCGGTCTCAACGAGCGCGGCGTGGACACCTCCAAGCTCCTGATCAGCGGCAACGCCCACCTGATCACGCCGTACAACGTCACCCTCGACAAGGTCGGCGAGCGCTTCCTCGGCAAGCGCAAGATCGGCACCACCGGCCGCGGCATCGGCCCGACCTACGCCGACAAGATCAACCGCGTCGGCATCCGGGTCCAGGACCTCTACGACGAGTCGATCCTCACCCAGAAGGTCGAGGCGGCGCTGGAGGGCAAGAACCAGCTGCTCGCCAAGCTCTACAACCGCCGCGCCATCGAGGCCGGCGCGATCGTCGAGGAGATGCTCCAGTACGCGGAGCAGATCAAGCCCTTCGTCGCCGACACCACCCTGATCCTCAACAACGCGCTGGACGAGGACAAGGTCGTGCTCTTCGAGGGCGGCCAGGGCACCCTGCTCGACGTCGACCACGGCACGTACCCCTTCGTGACTTCCTCGAACCCGACCGCGGGCGGCGCCTGCACCGGCACCGGCGTGGGCCCCACGAAGATCAGCCGCGTCATCGGCATCCTCAAGGCCTACACCACCCGCGTCGGCGCCGGTCCGTTCCCGACCGAGCTGTTCGACCAGGACGGCGAGGACCTGCGCCGCATCGGCGGCGAGCGCGGTGTCACCACCGGCCGCGACCGCCGCTGCGGCTGGTTCGACGCGCCGATCGCGCGCTACGCCACCCGTGTGAACGGCCTGACCGACTTCTTCCTCACCAAGCTGGACGTGCTGACCGGCTGGGAGGAGATCCCGGTCTGCGTCGCGTACGAGATCGACGGCAAGCGCGTCGAGGAGCTGCCCTACTCGCAGACCGACTTCCACCACGCGAAGCCGATCTACGAGACCCTGCCCGGCTGGTCCGAGGACATCACCAAGGCGAAGACCTTCGCCGAGCTGCCGAAGAACGCGCAGGCGTACGTGAAGGCCCTCGAGGAGATGTCGGGCGCCCCGATCTCCGCCATCGGCGTCGGCCCCGGCCGCACCGAGACCATCGAGATCAACTCCTTCATCTGATCGACCGGGATCCGGTCGAAGGCGCAGGACGAGAAAAGGGTGGGCCCCGCCGTGCGGCGGGGCCCACCCTTTTCCGTTCCCGGTGACGCGCGGCGTCAGTTCGAGAAGTACATGTACTGCCAGGCCGAGAGGGTCGTGGAGTTCACGTAGTCGCCCGAGCCGACGTTGATGTAACCCGAGCGGACCCGGGCCCGGATGCCCGATTCACGGGGGGCGCCGAACCGCACGGCGGCCCTGCCGTCGGTGCCCAGCTTGAAGTACTCCGGGTTCGCCGCGTGCCAGCGGCCGCCCGAGTAGACCTCCAGCTCGAAACGCGCCTTGCGCCCGGGGTAGTAGGTCATCGTGCTGGTCGCCACCGGCGAGGTGGTCTTGTGGAACCAGCGGTACGAGACCCCGCCGATGGCCGCCGTCTTGTAGTGGCCGCTGAGCGAGGTGGCGACCTTGACCTTGGCGAGCGCGGTGATCGTGACCTTCTTGGGCGCGTACCTGGCGTCACCGGCGAAGGACGCGACCACGGTGGTGTCCCGGGTCATCGTCAGCCGCACGCCGATGTTCCCGCGCGCGTCCACCAGCGCCCGGTGCATCAGCTTGTTGGGCTTGTCGCCGCCGAAGGGGTCGGCCCAGAGCTCGACCGTGCGGTTCTTGTACGTCGGGCCCAGGTGCGCGATGAACCAGACCTGCGCGCCGTACTCGAAGGTCTTGTTGTTGTTGCCGAGGGTCAGGGTGGCCGCGGCCCTCGAGACGGTCACCGGGAAGGAGGCCTGGGCGGCGGCGTACGCGTCGTCACCGGCGTACCCGATCCGGTACGTGACCTGGCCGCCGGCCGGCGGGGTGTCCTTGACGCTGAACGCTCCCTTGGCGTCCAGCTTCACCGGGGGCAGCGCCTTGCCCTGGGGAGACTCCATGTCGGTCCGGGTGACCGTCACCGGCGTCCCGGCGGGCAGCGGCAGGTTCGCGCCGATCCGACCGGTCAGGGTGAGCGCGGCGCCACGGGCGGCGGTGGCCGGTCCGGTCAGGGTCGCCGTCGTCTCGTAGCGGCGCGGGTGGTCGAGCACGCTCAAGAGGGTGCTCACCCCGTCCCACTGGTCGTTCCCGGCGAACAGCGCGCCGCCGTCCGGTGCCCAGGCGAGCCCGCGCCGGGCCACGCCGGACTGGGAGGAGAGCTTGCGCAGGCTGGCCGGCTTGTCGGCGCCCCGGCTGAAGACCGTGAGATCGGCGTTCTCCCCGAAGCCGTCGGAGCCTGCGGCGACGGTGCCGTCGGGGGCGACAGCGACGCTGCTCGGCTGCTCGGCCATCGGGTAGGAGCCGATGCGCTTGAGGTCCGAGAGCCGGTACTGGACGATCCCGTGGTCCGAGCCCGCCACGAACAGGCTGGCGCCGTCGGGGGCGAAGGCCGCGTCGTAGTAGAAGCCGCCCTTCTCCTCCTGCACGCTGACGGCGGGGGCGGTGCCGGTGGTGTCGTAGACCATCATCGGACCCGAGCTGATGCCGTGGTCGAGGGCGACGAGCCGGCCGGGTGCCTTCGGGTCGGTGCGCAGCAGCGGCGGGCCGGCGAAGTTGCGGCCGGCCTGCTCGTCGCTGTACTTCGTGATGACGGGTGCGTCCTGGCCGGCCGGGTCGATCGAGCCGAGCCCGGCGTCCCACTGGTCGCCGAAGGAGAACCAGACGCGGCCCTGCTCGCCGACCGCGACCTGGGACGGCTCGGAACGCTCGCCGGTCGGGTAGGAGGCGGTCACCTTGAGGGTGGCCGTGTCCACGGCGACGATCTTGTCGGCGCCCCGGACGGCCGCGTAGAGCGTGGCCGAGTCGCGGCTCAGCGCGAGGTCGCTCACGTACGGCAGGTCGGGGACCGACCCGACGACCTTGCCCGCGAAGTCGGTGACGACGATCGACTGGCCGCCCCCGGCACTGACGAAGACCCGGTGGTGCACGCCGTCCGCGACGACGTCGCTGGCCCGGCTGACGGGTATCTCGGTGTGGCTGTCGGCCGCGGCCGGACCGGCCGCGAGCACGGCCGAGCCGAGGACGGCTCCCAGTGCCGTCGCGGCCGTGAAAGTGCGCGTACGCACGATGTGTTACCCCCCTGAACGGCCCGTCCCTGACGGGGCGGGCGCTATGACGCGGCCGCCGCCCCGGGCAACGCCGCCCGGTCCGGGCGGTGCGCGGGCGCGCGACCGTGCCCGCAGGCTACGGCATGCATTTCGGCCAACCGCGGGGGGGAGGGGCGGCCGGAACGGGCTCGGCGGGTCTTGTGGGGTGCTCCACCGCCAGCTATCTTGCATTGCATGATTCCTGGCAACGCAAGGAATGAAGAGACCTCCGGTCGCGTGCCCAGTCAGCTCCGCAAGGGGGTGCTGGAGTACTGCGTGCTCGCGGTGCTCCGCGAGGGACCCCGCTACGGCGTGGAGATCCTCGACGAGCTGGCCGCGGTCTCCGTCATGACCACCAGCCAGGGCACGATCTACCCGCTGCTGTCCCGGCTCCGCCGGGACGAGCTGGTCGACACCGAGCTGCGCGAGTCGCCCCAGGGCGGCGCGCCCCGGCGGTACTACGTCCTGACCGACGCCGGCCGCCGGGCGCTCGCCGAGTTCGCGCAGGGCTGGCCGCTCTTCCGCGACGGCGTCGACCACTTCCTGACCCACACCCACGGGGAGCGTTCATGATGACCACCGAACACCCGCTCGTCCGGGACTACCTCGCGGCCGTCGCCGCCGAGACCGAAGCGCTGCCGGCCGAGCGCCGCACGGAACTCCTGGCCGACCTGCGCGAACACATCGAGTCCAGCGGCGAGGCCGGGGACGAGGCGCGGATCCGGGAGGTCCTGGGCCGGCTCGGCGACCCGCGCACGGTCGCCGCCTCCGCCTTCGCCGAGGAGCTGCCGCGCGCGGCGGCCCCGACCCGGACGGCCCTGGTGGCGCAGAAGTCCGGCCTGACCCGGGTCACCGTCGTCCTGCTCGCCGTCAGCGGCCTGCTCTGCCTGACCAACGCCGCCGTCGGCGGGGTCACCCTGCTGGTGGGCCTCGGCCTGCTCTGGACCTCGCCGGCCTGGGACGGCCGCCGCAAGGCCCTCGGCACCGCGACCAGCGCGGGCACCCCGCTGCTGGCGCTGACCGGCGGACTGCTGCTGGCCGGCCGGGTGGGCGCCCTGGAGCTGCTGCTCCTGATGGCGGCGCTGCTGGTGGTCCCGCTCTGCGGGGCGGTCTCGCTCTCCCGCGCGGCCCGGGCCTGATCCCCTCGGGGGGCGGCCGGAGCCTGGACCTCCTGGGGGTGCGGCCCGGCCGGCCGAGGTCACCAGGCCAGCTGGGCGATCTCCTCGGCGACCACCGCGGCCGCGTCCGCCGCCGGATCGATCAGCGGGAAGTGGCCCACCCCGTCGAGCAGGGTCAGCCCCACCGTCTCGCCGGCCTGCGCGGCGGCGGCGACGTACGACTCCGCCACCGCGGGCGGGACGACGATGTCCGTCCGGCCCTGCACCACGGTCGTGGCGATGCCGGTGGGCAGCAGCCGGGCCGGATCGGCGGCGGCCAGCCGCCCCTCGAACCGCTCCGGCCCGCCCAGCAGCTGACCGCAGGCCCCGCCGCAGACGCCCAGCTCCTCCGCGACCGTGAAGTCCGCGATCGGCGCCAGCGCCACCACCCCGCGCAGCTGCGGCGGCCCGGCCAGCCGCCAGGGCGAACCGGCCGGCAGCACGTGCCGGGCCGCCGCCCACAGGGCCAGGTGCCCGCCCGCCGAGTGCCCGGTCACCACGGTCCGCCGCAGATCGGCGGCGGGCAGCGCGGCCGCGGCCAGCCCGGGCAGCGCGTCCATGGCGGCCGCCACGTCGTCGAAGGTCTCCGGCCAGCGGCCGGCCACCGGCCCCTCCGCGCCCTGGTGCGGTACGGAACTCCCGCGCCGGTACTCGACGTTGGCCACCGCGAAGCCCTGCCGGGCCAGGAGGTCGACCAGCGGCGTGATGTGCGCCCGGTCGTAGGGGGCGCGCCAGGCGCCGCCGTGCAGCACCACGACCAGGGGGGCCGTCGCCCCGGCCGGGGCGCGGGGGGCGTAGAAGTCCACGACCTGGTCGGGGTGGTCGCCGTACGCCGCCGTGGCGTCCGGGGGGACCCGCGGGTGCGAGAAGGCTGACGCCGCTTCTTCGGCGTCCCGTTCCACGGCGGGGTCCGTCATGCGGGTGCCTTTCGGGTGCGGGCCGGTGGGTTGCCCGTGGGTACGGGTGCCCTTCGGTACGGGTCCGTGGGTACGGGTGCCCGTCGGTACGGGTGCCCGTGGGTACGGGAGCCCCGTCGGCACGGGAGCCCGTACGTACGGGTCCGTCGGTACGGGAGCCCGTCGGACGGGTGCCCATGGGTACGGGTCCGTGGGTACGGGTGCCCGTACCGGGCGGGCAGCGGGACGCTATCAGGATCCGCTGGACCGTTCGGTCGGGGTGGGGCCGTCGGGCGCGGCGGGGTGGCCGCCCCGCAGGGCTGCGGCCTGGGTGGGGGCCGGTGGGGGGGTGGCCGCTGCGCGGAGCCGTCCCCTCCCCGCCCCTTCCCGAAACCGTGGGCTCCGCCCCCGGACCCCCGCGCCTCAAACTCCCCCAGCTACCGCTGGGAGGTGCACCCAGCGAGGCTGGAGGTGCCGGACCCACCCGGCAAGGCTGGACAGGCCACTCCCCCACCACGCCGTACCTGTACGCCCCGCGACGGGCGGTCGGGATGTGTGGGGAGCGGTGCTGGGGGCACCTCCCAGCGGTAGCTGGGGGAGGGGGTGGCAGGCTGGACCGGAGGCAGGCCCGGGCCTGGGACGGCCCGGAGGGCCACGGCGAAGCCGCGAAGTCCCAGGGGTGGGCCTGCCGCAGGGCCTGCAGGCCGCCCCCGTCAAGCGACGCGGGGACCCACACATCCCGACCGCC
>NZ_JBFBGK010000136.1:0-18839 GCF_040684615.1 Streptomyces sp. NPDC089919 | reverse complement strand
ATCGCGGCGCAGATTCCACCCGGGTACATGGACAAGAAGAAAGATTCTCGCGGAG
Source organism: Streptomyces sp. NPDC089919 (assembly GCF_040684615.1). Classification (NCBI taxonomy): domain Bacteria; kingdom Bacillati; phylum Actinomycetota; class Actinomycetes; order Kitasatosporales; family Streptomycetaceae; genus Streptomyces; species Streptomyces sp. NPDC089919. The sequence goes on along the minus strand of NZ_JBFBGK010000136.1, from coordinate 18,784 downwards.
ACAACTCGGAGGTCTCGGGCCGCGGCCCCGGCGGGATCAGCGGGCGTGACCGCGCCTGCCGGTCAGCGGGCGGCGATCAGCTCGAGCGTGTCGATCACGCGGTTCGAGAAGCCCCACTCGTTGTCGTACCAGGCGACGACCTTGACGTGGCGGCCGTCGACGCGGGTGAGCTCCGAGTCGAAGATGGAGGAGTGCGGGTTGCCGACGATGTCGGCGGAGACCAGCGCGTCCTCCGAGTACTCGAGCACGCCCGCCAGCGGGCCCTCGGCCGCGGTGCGGTAGGCGGCCAGGATGTCCTCGCGGGTCACGTCGCGGGCGACGGTGGTGTTCAGCTCCACGATCGAGCCCACCGGGACGGGGACGCGGATGGAGTCGCCCGAGAGCTTGCCGTCGAGCTGGGGCAGCACGAGGCCGATGGCCTTGGCGGCGCCGGTGGTGGTCGGCACGATGTTGACGCCGGCGGCGCGGGCGCGGCGCGGGTCGCGGTGCGGGCCGTCCTGGAGGTTCTGCTCCTGGGTGTAGGCGTGCACGGTGGTCATGAAGCCGTGCTCGATGCCCGCCAGCTCGTCGAGCACCGCGGCCAGCGGGGCCAGCGCGTTGGTGGTGCAGGAGGCGTTGGAGACGATGGTGTGCAGCTCCGCGTCGTACGCGTCGGTGTTGACGCCGTACGCGAGGGTGACGTCGGCACCGTCCGCGGGGGCGCTGACGAGCACCTTGCGGGCGCCCGCCTCGATGTGGGCGCGGGCCGCGGTGGCCGAGGTGAAGCGGCCGGTGGACTCGAGCACGATGTCGACCTCGAGCTCGGCCCAGGGCAGCTGGGCCGGCTCGCGCTCGGCGAGCACCTTGATGCGGCGGCCGTCGACGACGAGCACGTCGCCCTCGACGGTCACCGGGCGGCCGAGCCGGCCCGAGGTGCTGTCGTAGGCCAGCAGCCGCGCCAGGGCGGTGGGCTCGGTCAGGTCGTTGACGGCGACGATCTCGAGCTTGCTGTCGCGCTCGAGCAGTGCGCGCAGGACGTTGCGTCCGATGCGGCCGAATCCGTTGATGGCGATGCGAGTCATGGTGTGTCCCTCCGGTTCGCACCCAGCTTCGCGCGCGCCGCTCGGCCGTGACAGCGGCGAGATTGCCATGGTCCGCAAGGATCGCGCCAGCCGCGTGGACACCCCCCGATTCCGGCTCCCACCAGGGACGACGCCCCGTCGTGGGGGTCACTCGCCGCGGGTGAAGGTGCGCCGGTACTCGCTCGGGGTGGTCCGGAGGATCTTGGTGAAGTGCAGGCGCAGGTTCGAGCCGGTGCCCAGGCCCACGTCGGCGGCGATCTGCTCGACCCCGCGCTCCGAGCGCTCCAGCAGTTCCCGGGCCATGTCGATGCGGGCCCGCATCACCCACTGCATCGGGGTGTAGCCGGTGTCCTCGGCGAAGCGCCGGGAGAAGGTGCGGGGCGAGACCGCGGCGTGCCGGGCCAGCACCTCCAGGGTCAGCGGTTCGCCGAGCCGGTGCAGCGCCCACTCGCGGGTGGCGGCGAAGCGTTCGCCGAGCGGTTCGGGGACGCTGCGCGGGACGTACTGGGCCTGGCCGCCGCTGCGGTAGGGGGCGGCGACCAGCCGCCGGGCCGCGTGGTTGGAGGCGGCCACGCCCAGGTCGCGGCGGAGGATGTGCAGGCACAGGTCGATGCCGGAGGCGGCGCCGGCCGAGGTCAGGACGGTGCCCTCGTCGACGAACAGGACGTTCTCGTCGACCCGGACCAGGGGCCGCTGTTCGGCCAGGGCCCGGGTGTAGTGCCAGTGGGTGGTGGCGCGCCGGCCGTCGAGCAGGCCGGTGGCGGCGAGGGCGAAGGCCCCGGTGGAGATGCCGGCGAGCCGGGCGCCCCGCCGATGGGCGGCGATCAGCGCGTCCAGGACGGCCCGGGGCGGGTCCTCGCGGTCGGGGTGGCGGTAGCCGGGGACGAAGACGGTGTCCGCCCACTCCAGCGCCTCCAGGCCGTGGGCGACCGCGTACGAGAGCCCGTCGCCGCCGGTCACCGGCCCGGGCACGGCCCCGCAGACCCGCACCTCGTACGGCATGCTCGCGCGGGTGGTGAACACCTGCGCCGGGATGCCGACGTCCAGGGGCTTGGCGCCTTCGAGGACGAGGACGGCGACGCGGTGGGGGCGGGAGGCTGGCACCCACCGAGGGTACGCGGGCGGCGGGCGCGCCCCCGACAGGGCGGGCGGGTGTCCGCGCCCGCCGGGACGGCGCGCCGGACACCCGCCGCCGCTCGGTATCGGCCACTCCGGATCAATTGGTCCAGACCTGTTGACGGGGCCCCCGGCAGCGCAATAGGTTCCCGGTCACGAAGCAGCGACGCGTCAACTCCCCACCGCCGACCGGGAGTACGGCCATCCCGACGGGTCCGCCCCGCCGGCCCCACTCCCCCGCCCCCCACCGTCCCGGTCGACGTCACGCCCGCGCTCCGCGCTCCGCGCCGTCCCCCCATTCCCTCTGGAGGCACCCCCTTGCGCACGTCCACCCGTACCCGAACGCGCCTGGCCTGCGGCCTCGGCGCCACCCTGCTGGGCGCCGCCGCGGTGCTCACCTCCCCCGGCGCGGCCTTCGGCGCCAACCTGCTCTCCAACGGCGACTTCGAGGCCGGCACCGCCGGCTGGTCCTGTAGCGGCGGCCTGGGCTCGGCCGTCTCCTCGCCCGTGCACGGCGGCGCCAAGGCGCTGGCCGGCGCGGCCACCGCGAGCGACAACGCCAAGTGCACCCAGACCGTGGCCGTGCAGCCGAACACGAAGTACACCCTCTCCGCCTGGGTCCGCGGCAGCTACGTCTACCTCGGCGTCACCGGCGGGGCCTCCACCTGGACCCCGTCGGCCGGCGCGTACTCCAAGCTGACCGTGAGCTTCACCACCGGCGCCGCCCAGACCAGCGCCGAGATCTACCTCAACGGCTGGTACGGACAGGGCACTTACTACGCGGACGACGTCGCGCTGGACGGCCCCGGCGGCAGCGCCGACACCCAGGCACCCACCGCGCCCGGGAACCTGACCTCCACCGGCAAGAGCGCCACCACCGTCAACCTGGCCTGGACCGCCTCCACCGACAACGTCGGCGTCAGCGGTTACGACGTGTACCAGGGCGGGACCAGGGTCACCGGCTCGAACATCACCAGCGCCACCGTCTCCGGCCTGACCCCCGAGACCGCGTACACCTTCACCGTCCGCGCCCGGGACGCCGCCGGGAACACCTCGGCCGCCTCCAACGCGGTCAGCGTCACCACCGACAAGGGCAGCACCACCCCGCCCACCGGCTTCAAGCAGGCCGCGCCCTACTACTACACCGGCTGGGGCAACCCGCCGAGCCCGACGACGGTGATGAACGCCACCGGCGTCAAGTGGTTCACCATGGCCTTCATCCTCTCCTCCGGCGGCTGCAACCCGTCCTGGGACGGCGAGCGCCCGCTGACCGGCGGCCAGGACCAGAGCGCGATCAACGCGATCCGCGCGGCGGGCGGGGACATCGTGCCCTCCATCGGCGGCTGGCAGGGCAACAAGCTCGGCCCCAACTGCACCACCCCCGAAGCCCTGGCCGGCGCCTACCAGAAGGTCATCGACGCCTACGGCCTCAAGGCCATCGACGTGGACATCGAGAACACCGACGAGTTCGAGAACGCCGTGGTCCAGGACCGCATCCTGGGCGCCCTCAAGATCGTCAAGCAGAACAACCCGGGCCTGCGGACCATCCTGACCTTCGGCACCGCCACCTCGGGCCCCACCACCTGGGGCAACCGCCTGATCCAGCAGGCCAAGGCGCTGGACGCCGGCATCGACGTCTTCACCATCATGCCCTTCGACTTCGGCGACGCCTCCACGGACATGTACGCCTCCACCGTGAGCGCGACGGAGGGCCTGAAGGCCAAGCTCAAGTCGGTCAACGGCTGGGACGACGCGACCGCCTACGCCCACATCGGCATCTCCGGGATGAACGGCCTGAGCGACAACTCGGAGACCACCACGATCCAAAACTGGACCGACATCCGGAACTGGGCCAACTCCCACCACATCGCCCGGCTGGCCTTCTGGTCGGTCAACCGCGACCGCGGCTGCCCCGGCGGCGGCCTCCAGGAGAACTGCTCCGGGATCGCCCAGAGCGACTGGCAGTTCACCTCCATCACGGCGGGCTTCACCGGCTGATCCGGACGACGCACACAGCGGGGGCGGCCCGGCACGGGGCCGCCCCCGCTCATCGTGGACGGCGGGCCGGTCAGGACAGCAGCAGCGCCCGGTCCCAGACCGGGCGGTCCGCGGTGGCGGCGGCCAGCAGCGCCAGGGCCGTCCCCGCCGCACCGTCCAGGAAGCCCGCCCCGCCCGGGTGCGGTCCGCCGGCCGCGAGCGGTGCGGCCAGCCGTACCGCCTCGTGGGCGAGTTGCGGGTCACCGGTGTCCCGGGCGAAGCGCAGGGTGATCTGGAGCAGACCGGCCCGCCCGTGGCACAGCCCCGGCGCGTCCGCGGGCCGGTGCCCGGGCGTGGGCTGGTGCAGCGCTCCCTTGAGGAGCCGTACGGCCTGCTCCCGCAGGCCGGGGTCGTCGAGCGCCACCCCGGCGAGCCACAGGGCGCGGGCGGTACCGGGGCCCCCGCGGCACCACGAAGGGGGCGGACCGGGCCGGTCCGGGCCCGGCGCGTCCGGCGCGAGGATCCGTTCGGCCAGCCGCGCGGTCGCCGGGCGCTGGCCCGGTACGGTGACCCCGGCCCGGGCGGCCAGCGCGAGCAGGGCCAGCGGCCCGCCCGCACCGTGCGCCATCCCGCGGTCCAGCCCCCCGGTCGGGGGCAGTTCCGCCCACAGGACCAGGGCGCGCAGCAACGCCTCCAGCACGGACCGCGCCCCGGGGTCCTCGGCGCGGCACAGCAGATAGGCGCCGCTGCCGGTGAGTCCGGTGACCAGGTCCACGGCCGGCCCGGAGACGCGCAAGTCCGGCGACCGGGGCGACGGGTCCGCCAGCTCCCGGACCCGATCGGCGGTCCGGCGCACCACCCTCTCGTGGGCCTCGGCCAGCAGGTGCCCGCCGGGATCCGCCAGCCAGGCGGCGAACGCCAGCCCGGCCAGGCCCCCGAAGAGGCCCGGCGAGGGCGGCCCGCCGCCGGAGAGCCGCCGGTCCCCCGCGGCCGAGGCCGCCAGGTACCCGCGGGCCGGCTCCGCCCAGCCCGCTCCCGGGTGGACCAGTCCCCACTGGTGGAAGACCAGCGCCAGCCCCGGCCCGCCGGCCGCGAGATCGGGCCGGACCCGGCGCGGCGCCGGACGCGGCCGGCCGGTCAGCGCCGCCACGGCGTCCAGGGCCGCCCGCGCCGCCGCCCCGGTCAGGAGGGGGGACCAGGGCGGCTCGGCGGGGTGCGGCACGGGCGGCTCCTCGTAGGGGTGTCCGGATCCGGGGCCCGGTCCCCGGCCGGCCGCGGACTCCGGCCGGCCGGGGACCTCAGGGCCGGGGACTCACTCCGGCGGACAGCGCGGCGGGTCGGTGCACTGGCCGCTGGTGTGGTCGGTGTCGCAGCACATCGCCGGCTCGAGCATCTGCTCGTCCGTCTCCGGCAGTTCCTGCAGTTCGAGGACCTCACTCTCCATCAATCTCACCTCCTTCCCTCAGGACCGGGCAACGGGGACGCGGCGGCCGGCGGCCCGGTGGTGCCGGGCAGCCAGGAACGGCCGCCGCCGTGGACGAGGCGCAGCAGCAGGTCCAGCACCCCGGCCAGCCCCACCTGGTAGCTCGCGTGCACCTCGCGCAGTGTCTCGTCGGGGACCAGCAGCCGTCCCTCCCGCCGGGCGGCGCGGACGGCGAGGCAGGTCACGGCCTCGCCCGCCCAGGCGCGGTACCGCTCCTCGCCGGTGGCCTCCGCCAGGTCCAGCAGCAGGTGCGCGTTGCCCGCGACCCCGTGGCAGGCGCTGGGGCCCAGTCGCCAGCGGTCCAGTCGGACCGCCCGGGCGGCCAGCTCGGCGTGCTCCCGGAAGACCGGCTCCCCGGTGACCTGCCACAGCGGCACGAGGAAGGTGCCGATCCCGGATGCCCCGTTGCACCAGAAGTCGAGGCCGGTGCGCTCGGTGCGGCCGGGGCCCTTCGGCCAGACCGCGGCCCCGCCCCGCCGCTCGGCCAGGGCGCACAGGGCGTGCCCGCCGGCCGCCGCGATCTCGACCAGCTCGGGCCGCTGCAGCGCGGTCCCGGCGGCCAGCAGGAAGGCACCGACCCCGGCGACGCCGTGGCCGAAGCCGTACGAGGTGCAGCCGGCGAGGTCACGGCGGTGGCCGGGGCCGAGCGGCCAGTCCACTCCGCCCGGCTCCGCGGTACGGGCCAGCACCCCGTCGGCGCACCGCCCGGCCCGCTCGGCGAAGCGCGGATCGCCGGTCCGCCGCCACAGGTGCAGCTGGGCCAGACCGGCGCCGGCCAGGCCGTGGCACACGTCGGGGTTGTGCCAGTCGAGGGGGATGCCGAGGGCGTAGTCCCGGGCCCGGGCCGCCAGCGCCGGCTCGTCCAGGGTGACGGCCGCGTCGTACAGCGCCCAGGCCGTGCCGGAGCGGCCGAAGTAGAGGCCGGGCAGGATCCTCCCCGGGCGGTCCAACTGCCGTGCCAGCCACCGGGCGCCGGTGACCAGCGCCGCCTCGACGGCCGGGCCGGCGCCGGCCGGGCCGGCGCCGGCCCGGGCGGCCCGGTCGAGTACGGCGAGCACGCCCGCGGCGCCGAGTTGGACGTTGCAGGGGTCTCCGGGCGGCAGCGACCGGGGCGGCGGCCACAGGTGTTCGCCGGCCGGGTCGAGCGTGTCGGCGAGGTGGTCCAGGCCGTCCCGGAGCAACCGGGCGGCCGCCGCCGTGGTGCCGGGGTCCGGGGGCGTGCCGGCGGTGGTGCGCGGGACCGCGGCCGGGGCGGCCAGGTACGCCGCGGCCCGGGGCAGGGTCCAGCGGGCCGGGCCGTCCGCGGTGAGCCCGAGGACCAGCGGCGCGAGGTCGTCAAGGGCCGGGCAGCCGGGCCGGGCGGCGGCCACCATCGCCGCGATCCGCTCGCCGGCCGGCCGGGCCGGGGCGGAGTCCGGGGCGAGCACCGGGTTGATCCCGGACGCGGCGTGCAGCAGCGTGGCGCCGAGGCTGAAGCAGTCCGCGGCCGGGCCGGGGGCCGGGATCCGGCGCGGGGTGCCGTCGGGGGCGAGGGCGCGGATGTCGTCGAGGTGGGCGGGGTCGGTGAAGCCGCGGGTGCCGGCGGCGTGCGCGGTGGCGTCGGCGGCCAGGGCGCACTCCGGGTCGATGAGCACCGGCCGGCCGGCCGGAGTGATCATCACGTTGGTGGGCTTGAGGTCGCGCAGCACGTACCCGGCCGCGTGCACCCGGGCGAGCAGCGCGGTCAGCGAGCGGGCGAGCCGGCGCAGCTCCACCACCGGCATCAGGCCACCGTGCTCCTCCGCCCGGTCGGCGGACCACCGGTGCAGGCTGACGCCCTCGATCAGTTCCTCCGCGAGGAAGAGGTGCCCGCCCGCCTCGAAGACCTCGTGGGGTCGCGGGGTGAGGCCGGCGGGGCCGAGCCGGGCCAGCACGGCGGCCTCGTACCGCAGCAGGTCCCGGGCGTCGGTGCCGTCGGGCGAGGCGCCGATGTGCGGCCGGGCCTCCTTGAGCAGGACGTCGGTGTCCGAGTGCCGGTCCCGGGCCCGGTAGACCCCGCCGCGGTTGGCGTGCCGGATGGCCTCGCGCACCTCGTAGCGGCCGGCCAGCAGCACCGGATCGCCGGGCCGGCGGGTGGTGCGGGCGGGGGCGGGGAAGGGCGGTTCGGCCCAGGAGGGCGGGGAGAACCAGGGGTTGCGCAGGTCGGGGACCGAACTGCCGTCGGGGGCCCGGAGCAGGCCGGTGTAGAAGCCCTCGTCGTCGAGTTCGCGGGGCCGGGCGAAGCCTCCGTAGCGGTAGTGGACCAGGCTGCCGGGCCGGTAGCGGCGGTCGGAGCGGATGGCCGGCCCGGCCAGCCCGGCGGTGGCCCGGTGCAGTCGCTCGGCGAGTTCGCGCAACTGCTCGTCGTCGGCCGGGTAGACGGTGAGGAACTTGCCCGACTGCGCCCGGGAGGCCCGGACGGCGGTCAGCTCGGCAGTGACGCGGGGCGAGACGGCGAACTTGAACGCGCACGGCGAGGCGCCGAGCACGGCCGCCGCACCGGCCAGCACCGACGGGGCCGAGGCGACGGTGGCCGAGACGTGCAACTTCCAGCCCTGTTCGCGGAGTTCGGCCTGCTGCGGGGTGACCATGCACCAGGTCCCGCCGTCCTGCAGCGTCCAGTCGGACAGCGCCGCGCCGAGCGCACGCCGGGTGATCGCCTGATAACTCATGGCCACGTTCCGGAGTATGGCAGCGCCGGAGCGGGCCGGTAACGCCGGAAACCGGACAGCGGGATCCGCCCGCCCCGGGTCGGCCGTCCTGTTCAACCGCGGGGACGGAAGCAGTTGAACAGACGACGAAAGCCCCGGCGGGTGACCCGCCGGGGCTCCTTCGCTGCGGCGCCGCCCTGCCCCGGCGGCCCGTCAGCCGGCCGCGCTCAGGCGGCCTTCAGCTGACGGTCGGCGGTGCAGAACTCCACCAGGACGGGGCCCATCACCTCGGGCGTGACGCGGTGCCACAGGCCCGGCAGCTGGAGCCGGCGGCCGTTGGGCAGCGCGGCGGCGGTGGCCGCGGCGGCGGCCAGCAGCCAGTCGCCGGTGGAGTCGCTGTTGACCATCAGCGTCTCCACCTGGGTCTGGGCCAGCCGCTCGACCGGTATCCGGCCGTCGCCCATCAGGACGGTGTCGTAGGCGAGGGTGTGGGCCAGCGCGACGTTGGCCTCCCACATCGGGCCGGACTTCCAGTCCTCGATCCAGTCCGGCGGGAAGCCGACGTGCTCGGCCAGGAAGTACTCCACGGCGCCGCTGCGGTCCGTGTCCAGGAGCACCCGCAGCTTCTCGGCGAACTCCGGCTCGGGCTTGCGGAAGCCCTCGACCCGGTAGGGCGGCTCCAGGACGACGAGCCCGCCCATCGGCACGCCCGCCATCGCGGCCTCCAGCGCGAGGATCGCGCCGCTGGACACGGCGAAGACCACCGCGTCCCGGCCGGCCGCCTCGATCACGGCCGCCAGGTCCTCGACCTCGCGCTGCACCGAGTACTCGGGCGCGTCCCCGCTCTGCCCCCGGCCGCGGCGGTCGTAGGCGTAGACCGTCAGGTGCGGGGCGAGCTCGGGCACCAGGGTCGAGAACGCCGTGTGGTCGCGGAACCCACCGCCGAGCAGGACGATCGGCGGACCCTCACCCGTTTTCTCGTAAGCAATCGTCGTGCCGTCCCCCGAAACGACCTTCTCCATCGATATCTCCTGTCGAATTGGCGTGCTCCTCATGTATTCACGCACCTCGACAGTCGTCAACAGGCCAAATCTGGGCGGTGGCGTTCAGGGGGCAGAATCTCGGTCTTGCCAGCGCGCCGGACGGCCGGGCGGCCCGGCGCCTCGCGATCACACCGCTCCGACCTGCCACGATGTGGACAACGGTGGGCGGGCGACCGCCTCCGGGACCGGGCTCTGGAATACCGCTCGAATTCTCCACGAATGGCAATGGAATGTCGTCGGAGAACGGCTCAGGAAACACCGGCCGGGTGGATCGAATTCGCCATCCCCCGGGAATAGCACTGGTCAGTAGGACGTTTGAGCGGCGGCATGTCCGTAGTGTTCCGGTCAGCGCACCGCCGCCGGCCCCCCGCTCCGGCCCCCGGAGCCCCGGCCGGCGCGGTCACAGCCGCCAGTACGACCCACCGCGGGAGTCCACGTGCACCACGTGCGGCCCGATCCGCACGGTGTGCCGGCCCGGGCCGGTCCAGGAGCCGTCGGGCGCGTCGGCGGGCACCGGCAGCGGGGTCCAGATCTCGAGGAAGGTGCTGCCGTCGGTGTTGGTGCCCCACTCCACGAGGTCGGCGCCCTCCTGGCGGAAGCTGCCGATGTCCTCGCCGGGCTCGCCCGTGAGGTGGTGGAAGTGCACCCGGGACCCGTCGTAGCCGGTCCGGCCCGCGAAACCGCGGCTGTCGGCGAAGTAGGGGCCGGTCTGCAGCCACACCACGTGCTCCGGCTCGGCCAGCGGCCCGCCGTCGCGGCTGATCCCGCGCCGCAGCCAGGCGCCCCGGCCGGGCAGCGGGATGCCCGGTCCGCCCGGGGCCGGGGCGCGCCCGAGGACGGCGGTCGGCTCAGACACCGGGGGTGGTGCCGTCGACGGCGTGCAGGGTGAGTTCGATGTTGCCGTGCACGGCCTGGGAGTACGGGCAGACCGCGTCGGCCCGGCGCAGCAGCGGCAGCAGGTCGTCCGCGGCCCAGCCCGGGAGGGAGACGGTCAGGCTCACGGCCAGGCCGTAGCCCGCGGGGGTGTCGGTGGTGCCCAGCCGCACCTCGCAGGCCACCTGTGCGGCCGAGGCGTCCGCCCCGAAGTCCGCGGCGACCTCCGCCAGGGCGGAGGTGAAGCAGGCCGCGAACCCGGCGGCGAAGAGCTGTTCGGGGTTGGTGGTGCCGGGGACCTTCTTGCGCGGCGGGGCGAGCCGGACGTCGAGGCGCCCGTCGTCGGTGACCACCGAGCCGGTGCGGCCGCCGCTGGCGTGCGCGGTGGTCCGGTACAGGGTGGTGGTGAGCGGCACGGTCATGAGGTCGGCCCATCTGTGCGACGAGGGGACGCCGCCCGGGGCCGGACGGCGTGACGGCGCCCGCCGGTACGACGGCGCCTTGGGGGCGCGTCGTCGTGCATGACCGGGTACGGCGCATCTCGTCCGGGGCCCGCAAGCCGGGCCGCGCTCAATGTAGCAACGCCGCAGGTCCGGCGCTTCCCTGCGGGCCGGTGACCCTCCTCACCCGGGTCCGGCCGCCGGTCACCGCGCCGCGTCGGCGGTCCGCGGCACCGCGGACAGCGGGGTCGCGACGTGCTCCAGCGAGCGTCGTTCGGCGTCCACGCCCCAGCGGAAGGCGGTGAGGCCGCCGAGGACCATCAGCACCCCGCCGACCGTGTAGCCGGCGAACACCCGCCAGGGGTTGTGGCCTTCGCCGATCAGGGTGGCGAACAGCCAGGGCGCGACCACCCCGCCGAAGAGCATGGACAGGGCGAAGAAGAAGGAGATCGCCTGGGCCCGCATCTCCACGGGGAAGACCTCGCTCACGGTCAGGTAGGCGGAGGAGGCGGCCGCGGAGGCGATGAAGAAGATCACGCACCAGAGCACGGTCTGGGTCACCGCGGTCAGCACGCCCTGGGCGAAGAGCCAGCCGGTCAGGACGAGCAGGGCCCCGGAGGCGCAGTAGGTCGAGCCGATCATCCGGCGCCGGCCCAGGCTGTCGAAGTACCGGCCGAGCAGGAGCGGACCGGCCAGGTTGCCGAGCGCGAAGGGGAAGATGAAGTAGGCGACGGCGCCGTCCTGGATGCCGTAGAACTCGGCGAGGATCAGCGAGTAGGTGAAGAAGATCGCGTTGTAGAGGAAGGCCTGGGTGACCATGAGCATGAAGCCCAGGACCGACCGGGTGCGGTAGTCGCGGAACAGGATCCGGGCCAGCTCCCGGTACCCGACCTGCGGGCGTTGCCGGTACTCCACGGCCTCGCTGTCCGGCACCGGATCGAGGTGTGCTCCCCCGGCCGTGACCTGGCGCTCGATGGCGTCGACCACCTGCTCGGCCTCCTCGGCCCGGCCGTGGGTCAGCAGCCAGCGGGGACTCTCCGGGAGGGTGCGGCGCAGGCCCCAGATCGCCATGCCGATGGCCGGGCCGACCAGCAGGCCGAGCCGCCACCCGAGGTCGACACCGAAGAGCTTGGTGTTGAGGAAGGCGAGGTTGGCGGCGGCGCCGATCATGGCACCCAGCCAGTACGTGCCGTTGATGGCCAGGTCGGCGTGGCCGCGGTGGCGGCTGGGGATCAGTTCGTCGATCGCGGAGTTGAGCGCGGCGTACTCGCCGCCGATGCCGGTGCCCGCGATGAAGCGCGTCACGGCGAAGAAGGCGAAGTTCATGGACAGGGCGGTGAGGCCGTTGCCCACCAGGTAGACCCCGAGGGTGACGATGAAGAGGTTGCGGCGGCCCAGCCGGTCGGCGAGGCGGCCGAAGACCAGCGCGCCGACGACCTCGCCCAGCAGGTAGATGCTGGCCGTCAGCCCGACCTGGGACGAGCTGAAGCCGAGCGCCTGGTCGTCGCGGAGCCGGTCGGCGATCGAGCCCGCGATGGTGATCTCGATGCCGTCCAGGACCCAGGTGATGCCGAGGGCGATCACCACCCGCCAGTGGAAACGGCTCCAGGGCAGGCGGTCCATCCGCTGCGGCACGGTGCTGTGCACGGATCCGGGCTTCGGCTCCGTGTCCAACGGATGGGCGACCATGGCAACCTCCCGGCACGACGGGTGCGGTGGCCGCTGCGGGCCGACCGTCATCAGCGCGGGTGCCCGGACGGGCGAGTTCCGATGCATGCCGTCCGGTGGGCGGCCCCGGCGGTCCGATCGTGCCGTGCGGCCGTCGGACGGGGGCGCCGCCACGCGGCGGGGCTCACATCACGTGACAGCTGCCGCCGCGGACCATGTCCAGGTGCATGGCGACCACCGGGCGGGCCTTCAGCGCCGCCTGCACGGTGTCGGCATCCTTGCCCTCCTTGATCTGCTTGTCGATCAGCGCGAGGGCGCCCTCGTGGGACTGCTCCTGGGTGCCGAGCCAGGCCTTGTCGTACCCGGCGGTGCCGGCCAGCACCTTCACCTTGTCGAGCCCGGCCTGCTGGGTGGCGCTCGGGGCGTCCGCGAGCACCACGTTGCCCTTCTTGGCGAGGTCGGACAGCTGCTCGTCCAGCTTGGTGTGGTCGCGGACGATGATCGCGGCGACCTCCTTCACGCAGCTGTCCTGACCGTTCTTCTCCGCGTCCTGGCCGGCCGCGATCTCGGTGAGGTTGCCCTGGTGGATGGTCTGCACGAAGGTCGCGTCCGGGCTGCCCGGCTGCGGCGCCGCCAGCGCCGGTACGACCGGCCCCAGCACCGCCAGTCCGAGCACTGCGAGGATGGTCCGTCGTCTGCCGCTCATCTCGGCCTCCCGCGTGCCGCCGACGGCCGGAGGGCCTGGCGCCGCCCCGGTGAACACCGTCGCCGCACCCCCTGCGGCTGTCCGCGCAGCGGCGGCCCAAACGGGGGTGCCGCTGTCCGGCACAGGGCGTTTCATGGGAATGTGCCTGGTTTCACGTGAAACCGTCCCGCCTGAGAAGAGGTCGGCCATGAGCACCTTCGACCCGCTGTCCCCCTCGTCCCGGCGCGCCGCGCCGGCCGTCCCTGCGCAGGTGTTCCGGTGAGTGCCGGGGCGGGCGGCGGGCGGTACGGCGAGGCGGTCTTCCGGCCGGAGCAGGCGGGCGAGGGCGAGCGGATCGACTTCGGGGCCCTGGCCTACGACGGGATCACGATGGCGCGGCTCCGGGCGCTGGGGGCCGGGCCCGGCTGGCACTGCCTGGACGTGGGGGCCGGCACCGGCACCGTCTCCCGGGGGCTGCTGGCGGAGGCCGGGGTGAGCAGTGTGCTCGCGGTCGACCGGGACGTGCGGTTCCTGACCGCAGCGCCCGGGCTGACGGTGCTGGAAACCGACGCCACCGCCCCGGACTTCGCCCCCGGCGGCCCGTTCCGGCTGGTGCACGCCCGGTTCGTGCTGATGCACCTGGCCGGGTACGAGCGCATGATCACGACCCTGGCCGCCCTGGTCGAGCCCGGCGGGGTGCTCGTCCTGAGCGACGCGGTCGACCTGACCGGCGACCGGACGCCACCGACCCCGTACACGGCGGCGATGCGGGCGATGTGGCAGGGGCTGCGGGCCACCATCGGCACCGACGTCTCCTGGGTGCCGTCCTACCCGCAGCTGCTGCGCGCGGCCGGACTGGAGCCGGTGGCCGCCGAGTTGTACGTACCGCCGCTGGAGCCGGGCAGTCCGATCAGCCGCTTCTGGGCGGACACCTGGGACCGCAGTCGCCCGGCCATGACCGCCACCGGGCTGGTCGACGACCGCGCCATCGACGAAGCCGTCGGCTACCTCGCCTCCCCCGCCTGTAGCTCCCTCTCCGCCGGCATGCTCACCGCCTGGGGCCGCAAGCCCGCCTGACCCGCCGGGCGTCAGGCCGCGGGCGGGCCTCCCGGTGGGCGGAGGGATGCGACGGCCGCGGCGGCGACGGTGCGGGCGACGGTGGACAGGGCCGGGGAGTCGAGTTTCCACTGCTGCCAGTACAGGGGGACGTCCAGGGGGCGGTCCGGGGCCAGTTCGACCAGGCGGCCGGTGCGCAGCAGGGGTTCGGCCTGGGGTTCGGGGACCAGGCCCCAGCCGAAGCCGGCGGCCACCGCGTCGCGGAAGCCGTCGGAGGTGGGTACCAGATGACGGATCGGCCCGGCGCCCGAGCGGCCCCCGGTCAGGGCGCGGACGTAGGCGTCCTGGAGGTCGTCGCGCCGGTCGAAGACCACCACCGGGGCCTGCCGCAGCCCCTCCGCCAGGCTTCCGGTCAGGTGCCGGGCGGCGAACTCCGGGGTGGCCGCCGCCAGGTAGCGGGCCAGTCCCAGGCTGCGCACCGTACAGCCGGCCACCGGGTCCGGTGAGGAGGTGACGGCCGCCATCACCTTGCCCTCGCGCAGCAGGGCGGTCGTGTGGGACTCGTCCTCGCGGTGCAGTTCGAAGCAGATCGGCGGGTCCTGCGGCACCCGCGTGAGGGCCGGCAGGAACCAGGTGGCCAGGGAGTCGGCGTTGACCGCGATCGGTACCCGGGCCGGCCCCTGCTCCTGGGCCAGCCCCAGCTCGGCGCGGGCGTCCCGCTCCAGCCGGGCCAGTTGCCGGGCGAAGCGGACGACCACCTCGCCGGATTCGGTGGGCCGCACCGGTTTGGTGCGCAGCAGCAGGACCCGGCCGGTGCGCTGCTCCAGCGCCTTGACCCGCTGGCTGACGGCGGAGGGGGTCACGTGCAGTACGGCGGCCGCGGCGTCGAAGGTGCCTTCGTCGACCACCGCGAGCAGGGTCTGGACCTGGTCCAGCGGCAGCTCGTCCATAAGTACGGCTAAGGCTACCTAAGAATCTTTAGCTGTACTCATCCCGCACCGGTCCTTACCGTCGCAGTCATGACCAGCAGCATCCTCACCGCCGTGATCGCCGGTTTCGGTACCGGACTCTCCCTCATCGTCGCCATCGGCGCCCAGAACGCCTTCGTCCTGCGCCAGGGCGCCCGCCGGCACGCCGTCCTGGCCGTGGTCGCCATCTGCGCCGTCTCGGACGCGCTGCTGATCGCGCTGGGCGTGGCGGGGGTGGGCGCGGTGGTCACGGCCTGGCCGGCGGCGCTGACCGCGGTGGGCCTGGCCGGCGGGGCGTTCCTGCTGACGTACGGCTTCCTGGCGGCCCGGCGGGTGCTGCGGCCGGATCCGGCGGCCGCGCTGACGGCCGGCGGTCCGGACACCGGGTCGGCCCGCCGGGTGGTGCTCACCTGCCTGGCGATGACCTGGCTGAACCCGCACGTCTACCTGGACACCGTGCTGTTGGTGGGCTCGCTCGCCTCCGACCGGGGCGAGCTGCGCTGGGCCTTCGGCGCGGGGGCCGCCGCGGCCAGCCTGACCTGGTTCCTCGCCCTGGGCTTCGGGGCCCGCCTGCTGAGCGGCGTACTGTCGCGGCCCCGGGCGTGGCGGGTGCTGGACGGGCTGGTCGCGGCGACGATGCTGGCGATGGGCGGGATGCTGGTCGCCGGGGCCTGAGCGGAGCGGGCCGCCGGCCCGCGGTCAGTGCGCCGCGTCCGGGAGGCCGACCGAGACGGTGGTGACGTACGGCTCGTCCAGTTCGCCGTCCGGGAAGTCCCGCAGCAGATGGGCGCGTTCGGTGGCGAGGAACTGGGCGCCGCCCGCCTCGCCGAGCAGGATGAAGGCCGAGTGGGTGGCCAGCTTCGCCAGGTGGAAGTCGATGGACACCCGCCGCGACCAGCGCAGTTCCCGGGTGCGCCAGGCCAGGCCCGGGGGCAGGGTGCGGTCGGAGATGTAGTAGCCCTCGCCGAACCGCGCCACGATCCGGGCCTGTTGTGCCGCCACCCACGGCACGTCCGGGTCCGGGTCGTTCCACCACAGCGCGAGGACGCCGCCCGGGCGCAGCACCCGCAGGGCCGAGGGCACGGCGCGCGCCGGGTCGGTCCAGTGCCAGGACTGGGCGTACGTCACCAGGTCGAGGGAGTCGTCGGCCAGCGGGAGCCGGTTGCCGTCGCCGCGGACCACCGGCACCTGCGGCAGTTCGCGCCGGAACTGCGCCGCCATCCCGGCACCCGGCTCCACCCCGGTCACCAGGGCGCCGTGGGCCCGCAGCGCCCGGGCGGCCAGGCCGGTGCCGGTGCCGACGTCGGCGACCCTGGCGCCGGCCAGCTTCAGGCCGCCGAACTCCTCGACGGTCTCGAAGACCGCCGCCGGGTACTCGGGCCGGTACGCGGCGTACGCGCGGGCGGCCCGGTCGAAGGCCAGGGCCCGCTCATGGGCCGGGATCTCGTCCGTCATGGACCGACTATGCCCCGGGGGCGGCGCCGCGGAACAGGGCGCCGGGGCTCCTTCCGGGCGGCGGGCCGCCGGTCAGGCCCGGGCGGGCAGCCGGAATCCGTTGAAGAGGTCGTCGGCGCCGCGCAGGGCCAGCCGCTCGGGGGTGGCCCGGACGACGAAGTCCCGGGCGGCCACCGCGAGGGGGTGGCGCAGGGCGCCCAGCCGGCCGACCCGGCGGGCGCGCAGCCGGACGGCGTCGGTGCGGTCCCGGCGGGCGGCGGTGTAGGCGGCGAGGGCGGCCTGGATCGCCGGCGCGGCGTCGGGGGCGTCGCCGGCCGGGAGCAGGTGGGCGAGGACCGCGGCGTCCTCGATGGCCTGGCAGCCGCCCTGGCCGAGGTTGGGGGCCATGGCGTGGGCGGCGTCGCCGAGCCAGGCGATCCGGCCGCGGTGCAGGGTGGGCAGCGGGGCCGCCAGGTCGTACAGGTCGTTCTGGAGCACGTCGGCCGGGTCGAGGCGGCGGATCCGCTCCAGCAGCGCGGGGATCGGGTCGTGCCAGGCGGCGAAGCGGCGGGAGAGTTCGGCGCGGGCGTCGGGCGAGCGGCTGCCGGCCGGCAGCACAGCCGTGGCGTAGAGGTAGAACCGGCCGTCGGAGAGCGGGGTGACGCCGAACCGCTCGCCGCGGCCCCAGGTCTCGCTCATGGCCGACACCCGCAGGTCGGGTGCGTCGACCAGGGCCCGCCAGGCGATCTCGCCCGTGTAGTGCAGACCGGGGTGGCCCGGGAAGTGCGCGCGGCGCAGCGGGCTGTGGATCCCGTCGGCGGCCACCACCAGGTCGGCGGCCAGCTCCGCGCCGTCGGCGGTCCGGACGATCGGGGCGGCACCGGCGTCGTCCACGGCGGTCACCTCGGTGCCGTAGCGCAGGGCGTCCGGCGGCAGGGCGGCGGCCAGCGCGGCCGTGAAGGCCGGGCGCGGCACCGCGATCGGGGCGACTCCGTAGCGGGCCGCGAGGTCGGCCGTCGCGGTGCGGGTGAGCCAGCGGCCGTCGGCGCTGCGGACGCCCATGGTGGCGGGCACGGCGCTGCCGGTGGCCCGGGCCGCGTCCACGCCCACGGCCTCCAGGGCGCGCAGGGCGTTGGGCGCGAGCCCGATGCCGGCGCCGGTGACGGGGGCCCGGTCCGCGCGTTCGCAGACGGTGACCCGCCAGCCGCGCCGGTGCAGTGCGACGGCGGCCGTCAGACCGCCGATTCCGGCTCCGGCCACCACAGCGTGTCGGTTCGGCATGGAACACCCCATCCGTTTCGGCGTGTCGGTGCGACGGGCCCGCGCGGGCGCCGGCGACCGATGACCCTCTACAGCTGTAGAGGCATGCCCTCACTCTACAGCTGTAGAGTGAGGGCATGTCCAGCCCAGACCGCCGCACCCTCATCGCGGACACCGCGATCGCCACCGTCGCCGCCGCCGGCCTGCGCGGACTCACCCACCGCGCCATCGACACCGCGGCCGGCCTGCCGCCGGGCAGCACCTCCTACTACTTCCGCACCCGCACCGCCCTGATCGGCGCCTGCTACGCGCGGATCGCCGAACTGGACCTGGCGGACTTCGAACCGCCGGAGCCCGGGCCGGCCGGCCCGGAGGAAGGGAAGGAGGCGGCCGCCGCCGCGCTCGGCCGGCTGCTGCACCGCTGGCTCACCATCGGCCGCGAGCGCCAGCTCGCCCGCTTCGAGCTCACCCTGGAGGCCGCGCGCACCCCCGAACTGGAGCCCGCCCTGCGGGAGGCCGGCCGGGCTTCCCGGGCCCGCGCCGCCGCCGTCCTGACGGCCCTGGGCGCCGCCCGCCCGCAGGAGGCCGCCGAGCTCCTGGTCGCCTGGACCGAGGGCACCCTCTTCGACCGCCTGACCGGCGCCATGTCCCGCGCCCGGCCCGCTCCCGACCCGGCCGAGCTCACCCGGGTGGCCCGGCACGCCCTCGACAGCGTCCTCGCCGACTAGGAGGCCTCTCTCATGGACCAGGCGGACACGGCACCGGTCATCGTCGTGATGGGGGTGTCCGGGACCGGGAAGACCACCGTCGGGCGGCTGCTCGCCCGGCAGGCCGGACTCGGCTTCGCCGAGGGGGACGAGTTCCACCCGGCCCGCAACGTCGCCAAGATGGCGGCCGGCGTGCCCCTCGAGGACGCGGACCGGTGGCCGTGGCTGGACGCGATCGGGGCCTGGGCGGGCTCCCACCTGGTGCTGTGGCTCGAGGTGGTGTGACCGGGGCCTCGGAATGACCGGGGGCCGTTGTTGGTTGGACATGTCCGGCGGAGGCGATC
>NZ_JBFBGK010000135.1:0-19032 GCF_040684615.1 Streptomyces sp. NPDC089919 | reverse complement strand
CGAGCGGGCCGAGGATGCGGTCGCGGCTCGCCACCATGCCGGGGTCGACGATCACGTGCCGGTCCCCGTCGGTGACGTACGAGACGGTGGCGGCGGCCGGCGTGCTCGGCCTGCTCGTCCTCCTCGCGCTCGCCGCGCCCCTGCTCGCCCACCTCACCGGGCAGGACCCCAACGCCTTCCACGACGACCTCGTGGACTCGGCCCGCGGCGGCGTCCCGACCGGCTCCTTCGGCGGCGCGAGCGCCGACCACTGGCTCGGCGTCGAACCGGGCACCGGCCGCGACCTGTTCACCCGGCTCCTCTACGGCGCCCGCATCTCGCTGCTGGTCGCGCTGGGCGCCACCGTCGTGCAGGTGCTGGTGGGCGTCGCCGCCGGGCTGACCGCCGCGCTCGGCAGCCGCATCGCCGACTCCGTCGTCGGCGGCGCCACCGACATCATGATCGCGCTGCCCGGCCTGGTCCTCGGCATCGCGCTGACCGCCGTGGTCCCGGCCGGTTTCCCGCGGCCGCTGCTGCTCGTCCTGATCATCGGCCTGCTCGGCTGGGGCGGCACCGCCCGGGTCGTACGGGCCCAGACCCTCTCGCTGCGCGGACTGGACTTCGTCGAGGCCGCCCGGCTCTCCGGGCGCGGCCGGCTGGCCATCGCCCGGCGCGAGCTGCTGCCCTCGCTGGCCGCACCCGTGATCACGTACGCCGCGATCCTGCTGCCCGGCAACATGGTCACCGAGGCCTCGCTGTCCTTCCTCGGCATCGGCGTCAAACCGCCCACCCCCTCCTGGGGGCAGATGCTCTCCACCGCGCAGACCTGGTTCCTGGCCGACCCGGCCTACGTCCTGCTGCCCGCCGGGCTGCTCTTCGTCACCGTGCTCGCCTTCACCGTCCTCGGCGACGCGGTGCGCGCCGCCCTCGACCCGCGCGAGGAGGCCCGGCTGCGGGTCGGCACCCGCACCGCGCGCACCCGGAAGGGAGCCGGAGCATGACCCGCTTCGTCCTCAAGCGCACCGCGGGCGCCCTGCTCGTGCTGCTCCTGCTGTCGGTGGCCGTCTACGGCCTCTTCTACCTCGCCCCCGGCGACCCCGCCCGGCTGGCCTGCGGCGAGCGCTGCAACCCGCAGCAGATCGCCCAGGTGCGCGAACAACTGGGCCTGAACGACTCGGTCTTCGCCCAGTACGGGCACTTCCTCCAGGGCATCGTGGCCGGCCGCGACTACTCCGCCGGCACCGGCCTCCTGCACTGCGACGCGCCCTGCCTCGGCTTCTCGTACCAGAACGACCAGCAGGTCACCGAGCTGATCCTGGACCGGCTGCCGGCCACCTTCTCGCTGGCCCTGGGCGCCATGGTCATCTGGCTGGTCATCGGTGTCGGCAGCGGCGTGCTCTCCGCGCTGCGCCGGGGCGGGCTCACCGAGCGCGCCCTGACCGTGCTCACCCTCGCCGCCACCGGCATGCCCGTCTTCATCCTGGGCCTGCTGCTCCTCATGGCGGTCTGCGCCTACCTCCAGTGGCTGCCGTTCCCGACGTACGTGCCCTTCTCCGACGACCCCGAGCAGTGGGCCTGGAACCTGCTGCTGCCCTGGGTGACCCTCGGCTTCTTCGAGAGCGCCAAGTACGCCCGGCTCACCCGCAGCGCCACGCTGGAGACGCTGGCCGAGGACCACATCCGCACCTTCCGCGCCTACGGCGTGGCGGAGCGCGCGGTGGTCGTACGGCACGCGCTGCGCGGGGCGGTGCCGCCGGTGGTCGCGCTCAGCGCCATCGACCTCGGCACGATGATGGGCGGGGCGGTGCTCACCGAGTCCCTTTTCGGCATCCCCGGGCTGGGCAAGACGCTGATCGACGGGGTGCGGGTGGTGGACCTGCCCGTGGTCGTGGGCGTGGTCCTCGTCATCGGCGCCGCGGTGGTCGTCGCGGGCGCCCTCGCCGACCTCCTCTACGCCGCCGCGGACCGAAGGGTGGCCCTGGCATGACCTCAGTAGACGCAGCACCGCTGGTCGAGGTGGCGGACCTGACCGTCGACTTCCCGGTCGGCGGCTCCGGCGCCACGCTCCGGGCCGTCGACGGGCTCTCCTTCACCCTGGCGCCGGGCCGGGCGCTGGGCATCGTCGGCGAGTCCGGCAGCGGCAAGTCCACCGTCGCCGCCGCCCTGCTCGGCCTCCACCAGGACACCGGGGCGCGGCTGTCCGGCACGGTCACGGTGGCCGGCACGGACGTGGCCGCTGCCGGCCCCGCCGCACTGCGGCGGCTGCGCGGCGGGCTGGCGGCGATGGTCTTCCAGGACCCGCTCAGCTCGCTGGACCCGTACTACGCCGTCGGCGACCAGATCGCCGAGGTCTACCGGGTGCACCACGACGCCGGCCGGCGGGCCGCGCGGGCCCGGGCCGTCGAGGTGCTGGACCGGGTGGGCATCCCGGACGCGGCCCGGCGGGCCCGCGCGCGGCCGCACGAGTTCAGCGGCGGCATGCGCCAGCGGGCCCTGATCGCGATGGCCTTGGCCTGCGAGCCGCGGCTGCTGATCGCCGACGAGCCGACCACCGCCCTCGACGTCACGGTGCAGGCGCAGATCCTGGACCTGCTGCGCGACCTGCGCGAGGAGCGCGGCCTGGGCCTGCTCCTGGTCACCCACGACGTGGGCGTGGCGGCGGAGTCGGTGGACGACCTGCTGGTCATGCGGGACGGCGCCGCGGTGGAACGGGGCCCGGTCGGCCGGGTCCTCGCGGCCCCGGCCCAGCCGTACACCCGCGCCCTGCTGGCGGCGGTGCCGCGGCTGGACGGGCCGCTGCCCGCGGCGGCCGCGGCACCCGACCCGACCGTCGCACCGGTGGTCGAGGCCGTCGGGCTACGGAAGACCTTCGGCCGGGGCAAGAACGCGGTCGCCGCGGTGGCGGAGGTCTCGCTGGCCCTCCGGCCCGGCGAGACGCTGGGGATCGTCGGGGAGTCCGGCAGCGGCAAGTCCACCCTCGGGCGGATGCTGGTCGGACTCCTCGAGCCCGGCGCGGGCGAGGTCAGGCACGAGGGCCGGCCGAGCCGCGGCATCGCCCGCGGCGCCCAGATGGTCTTCCAGGACCCCGGCTCCTCCCTCAACCCCCGCCGCTCCGTGGGCGAGTCCATCGCCGACCCGCTGCGGGCGGCCGGGGAGCGCGACGAGCGGGTGGTCCGGGACCGGGTGCGCGAGCTGCTGGCCCGGGTCGGCCTCGACCCGGAGCACTACGACCGCTACCCGCACGAGTTCAGCGGCGGCCAGCGCCAGCGCATCGGCATCGCCCGCGCCCTGGCCCCGCGCCCCCGCCTGATCGTCTGCGACGAGCCGGTCTCGGCCCTGGACGTCACCACCCAGGCGCAGGTCACCGCCCTGCTCCGGGAACTCCAGCAGGAGCTCGGGCTGGCGCTGGTCTTCATCGCCCACGACCTGGCCGTGGTACGCCAGGTCAGCGACCGGGTGGCGGTGATGCGGCAGGGCCGGATCGTCGAGGAGGGCCCGGTCGGGCAGGTGTACGGGAGCCCGGCGCACGCGTACACCCGGCAGCTGCTGGCGGCGGTGCCGTCGCTGGAGGCAGGGGGCCCGGAACGGGCCGCCCGGAAGGAGGCGGCGGGGGTCTGAGCCGCCCCCGGCCCGCCTGACGGCACGCCGTACCCGGCCGTTCTACCGCGCCAAAACGCGGGGCGGGCGGGAAAGTTACGAGTCTTCACCCCTTCCGGTGGCGCGACGGACAACCGTCCATCGCGCCACCGGCAGATCCGCTTGAGTTCTTCCGCGGCAGGTCACCGGACCCACGGCGACCGCCCCATACGGGAGATCGGGGGTGCACTCGTGCGGATCGGACTGCTGACGGAGGGCGGTTATCCGTATGCGACCGGCGACGCCAGGCTGTGGTGCGACCGGCTGGTGCGCGGCCTCGAAGGGCACGAGTTCGAGATCTTCGCGCTGAGCCGCAGCGCCGAGCAGGAGCAGCGCGGCCGGGTCCCGCTGCCGCCGCACGTCACCCGCGTGCACACCGCCCCGCTGTGGGCCCCGGCCGACGACTTCAAGAGGTGGGGCCCGAAGGGCCTCCGTAGAAGGGTGGTGGTGGGCGACGGGCGGGCCTATGGCCGGCGTGAACGGCGGCGGTTCGCCGGGCACTTCAAGGAACTGGTCGCCGGGGTCTGCACCGGCGCCCCCGAGCCCTTCGCCGACGGGCTCTACGGACTCGCCGAACTGGCCCGCGACGAGGGCGGACTGAGCGCCGCGCTGCGCTCCGAGACCGCCGTCCGCGCCCTGGAGGCCGCCTGCCGGGCCCCCGGCGCCAACCGCACCGCCCAGGGCGCCCAGGTCACCGACCTGCTCGGCTTCGTCGACCAGCTGGAGCGCGCCCTGCGCCCGCTGGCCCTGGACTGGGCCGACCGGCTCGGCCGGGTCGACGTCTGCCACGCCACCGCCGGCGGCGTGGCCGCCCTGCCCGGCCTGCTGGCCAAACGCTTCTGCGGGGTCCCGCTGCTGGTCACCGAGTACGGCGTCCAGCTCCGGGCGCACTACCTGGAGCGGGCCGGGGAGCCCCTGACCCCCGCCGTGCGCGCCCTGCTCGCCGCCTTCCACGGCCGGCTGGCCGGCGAGATCTACCGCTCGGCCGACCTGCTCACCCCCGGCAACGTCCACGCCCGCCGCTGGCAGGAGCGCTGCGGGGCCGACCGGGCCAAGCTGCGCACCGTCTACCCCGGCATGGAGGCGGACCGATTCGCCACCGTCGGCGAGGCCGCCGACCAGGGCGATCCGCTCACCCTCGTCTGGGTCGGCCGGATCGAGCCCGCCAAGGACGTCATCGGCCTGCTGCACGCCTTCACCGAGGTCCGCAAGGCCGAACCTGACGCCCGGCTGCGGCTGTTCGCGGCCCCCGCCCGCACCGCCGAGTCGGCCGCCTACCTGGCCCACTGCCAGGCGCTGGCCGCCCAGCTCTTCCCGGACGAGGCGGCCGACGCGGTGACCGTGGGGGAGAGCCCGGTCAGCTTCGAGGAGATCGGCGGCCCCGCGGCCCCCCGGCTCGCCGACGCCTACGCGGCCGGCCGGGTGGTGGTGCTCGCCTCCGTGGTCGAGGGCTTCCCGGTCAGCCTCGCCGAGGCGATGTTCTGCGGCCGGGCCACCGTCTCCACCGACGTCGGCGCGGTCTGCGAGGTGATCGGGGGCACCGGGCTGGTGGTCCCGCCGCGCAACCCCCGGGCCCTCGCCGAGGCCTGCCTGGCCCTGCTCGGCGACCCCGAGCGGGCCGCCCGGCTCGGCGCCGCGGCCCGCGCCCGGGCCCTGGAGCTCTTCACGGTCGAGCAGAACCTCGCCGCCTTCCGCTCCCTCTACCTCGAGCTGATCTCGCACTCCCCGGCCCGCGGCGCCGCCGACCGGGTGCCCTTCGGGCTGCCGGCCGAGGCCCGGGTGCCGGGCCGGTGGACCGCGCCCGGCTGGGCCGCCACCACGGAGGTGACCGCATGAGCGGGCCGGGCGCCGAGGGCGTGCTCGCGGCCGGTGGACAGCCCGCGCGCCCGGTTGACCAGGGCGTCAACCGGTCCGTCAACCCCGCGGGGCGGCGCCGGGTCGCGGTGGACCCGGTGAAGGTCCTGCTGCACCGCCACCGCGCGCTCTGCGAGCGGGCGGTGGACCCGCTGGAGATCGCCGCGGGGCTGGAGGCCCACGGCGTCACCGACCGGACCGCGGCCCGCTTCCGGCACCGGGACGTCTTCTCCCTCGCCGAGGAGCTCTACGCCCGGGTGCCGCGGCCGCTGGACGGCCCGGACCACCCCGGTGGCCCGGCCGCCGCCGACCCGGCCGACCGGGCCGCCGCCGGCCCCGGGACCCCCGCGGAAGCGGCCGGGCCCCTCGCCGCGCTGCCCGGCTCCGGCTGGGAGCGGCTGACCCTGCGGCGGCGGGCCCTCGGGTACGCGGCCGCCCTGGCACCCGGCGCACTCGCGCTCACCGCCCGGCTGCTCCTGGCCGGCCCGGCCGCCGGCACCGGTACCGGTGCCGCCGTGGTCACGGCCGCCGGGGCCGTGGCGGTGCTCGCCGCCCTCGCGGCGGCCCTGCGCCTGGGGCCGCTGCGGGCCGCCGGCCGCGCCGGGCTCTCCGGCTGGCTCTGGGCCCCGGCCCTGACCGCCGCCGTCGGCGCCGCCCCGGCCGTGCTGGCCACCGGCTCCGGGGCGGCGGCCGCCGCGGGCGCCACCGCCGCCGGGACCCTCACCGGCCTGGCGCTCGGCGTCGCCCCCGGCATCTGGTGCGGCGGGCTCTTCGCCGGCCGGGCCCGCCGCCGGCTGGCCGGCAGCCGGGTGCTCGACGACTTCGCGGCCGGGGTGCGGCCCCTGCTCATCGGGGTGACGGCCCTGTTCGCCGCCGCCCAGGCCGGGCTGCTGGTCCTGACCGGCGGGTCCGTGGGCACCGGCACCGCGCTGGCCGTCCTCCTCCTGCTGGCCAGGCTGCTCGCCGTGCACGGCTACCCCGCCGCCGCCCGCAACACCTGCGGCGTGCTCGCCGCGACCGGGACCGCCCTGCTGGCCGCCGGGGTGCTCGGCGCGCCGGTGCCCGGCAGCGCCTTCACCGCCCTGTGCGCCACCGGCGCGCTGGCCCTCCTCGGCCACGCCGCGGGCGCCCTCTCCCGGGCCTCCGCCCACCTGCCCGCCGGGGGGCCCGGATGACCGTCCGGGCCCGCCTCCGTACCAGCCTGCCACGGAGCCTCGAGGGGCTCCCCCACGCACCACGACCGGTACCGCACCACCGGGACCCGGCGGAGCCGACGCCGTCGGTCCCATCCGCACCACCCCACCGCAACACCCCCTAAGGAGAACGAGAGATGACCGCCCAATCACCCGCCACGCCCCGTCGGCACGAAGGGGGCGCGCGATGAGGGTGCTGCTGATCGGAGCCAACGGATACCTCGGCCGCTACGTCGCCGACCGGCTGCTCGCCGACCCGGCCGTGCAGCTCACCGCGCTCGGCCGCGGCGACGACGCCGACGTCCGGTTCGACCTCGCGACCGGCAGCCCCGGCGCGCTGACCCGCTTCCTGGACGCCGTCCACCCCGGCGTCGTGATCAACTGCGCGGGCACCACCCGCGGCGGGGCCCGCGACCTGACCCGGCACAACACCGTCGCCGTCGCCACCATCTGCGAGTCGCTGCGCCGCAGCGGCTGCGGCGCCCGGCTCGTGCAGTTGGGCTGCGCCGCCGAGTACGGGCCCAGCCAGCCCGGATCCTCCACCGCGGAGGACGCCGTGCCCAGACCGGGCGGCCCCTACGGGGTCAGCAAACTCGCCGCCACCGAGCTGGTCCTGGGCTCCGGGCTCGACGCCATCGTGCTCCGAGTGTTCTCCCCGGTCGGCCCCGGCACCCCCGCCGGCTCGCCGCTGGGCCGGCTCGCCGAGGCCATGCGCCGGGCCATGCAGTCCGGCGACGGGGAGCTCAAGCTCGCCGGCCTCGGCGTCCAGCGGGACTTCGTGGACGTCCGGGACGTGGCCCGGGCCGTGCACGCCGCCTCGCTCTCCGCCGCCCAGGGCGTGGTCAACATCGGCACCGGCCGGGCCGTGCGGCTGCGGGACGCGGCGGCCGTGCTGGCCCGGGTGGCCGGCTACGGCGGCACCCTGCACGAGCTCGACGGCCCGCCGCCCGGCCGGCCGCTGGGCCTGGCGGGCATCGGCCAGCCCCGCTCCGAGGCCTCCGCGGAACAGCTCGCCGCCGCCCCCAGCTCCCCGTACCCCTACCCGGACGGCTGCGGGGCCTGGCAGCAGGCCGATGTCCGCACCGCCCGGGACCGGCTCGGCTGGCGGCCCCGGATCAATCTGGAGGAGTCCCTGGCCGACATCTGGATGGAGGCCGCGTGTCGCATCTGACGACCTCCGACGCCCGCCGGGCCGCGACCGGGGCGGCCCGGCTGGGCTTCGGGATCCCCGGCTACGCCCACCCGCTGATCGCCCCGGTGGAGTGGGCCGAGCTGGCCCGGCCCGGCACCCCGCTGCACTGGGCGGTGCTCAACGTCGCCGAAGGGCCCGGGCAGCGCCCCGACCCGCACTGCCTGGAGGCGGTGGCCCGGCTGCGGGAGGCCGGCGGGACGGTGCTCGGCCATCTCGCGATGCGGGACGGCGAGCGGTCCTTCGGGGAGCTGGTCTCCGACGCCCACACCTTCCTCGACTGGTACCGCGTCGACGGCTTCTACCTGGCCCGCACCCCCGCCGACCGGGCCGGGCTGGACCCGGTGCGGCGGGTGACGGACACCCTGCGGGGGATGGCCGCCGGGCTCCGGATCGTGCTGGGCCACGGCACCCACCCGTACGCCGGCTACGCCGAGACCGCGGACCAACTGGTCACCTTCAGCGGCGGTTGGGCGGACTACCGCTGGTCGCAGGTGGCCGAGTGGACCGCCGAGCACCCGCCCGAGCGGTTCTGCCACTTCGTCCACGGCGTCCCCCGCACCCACCTCGAGGAGGCCCTGCGCGTGGCCCGCTGGCAGGGCGCCGGGACCATCTGGTTCACCGACCGGCCGGGCGGCGGGGACCCCTGGGCCGGGATGCCCGGGTACTGGGACGAAATTGTCTCGCGTATCGGACAGGGTGTCTCGGAATGAAGTAGGGCGTGGCACTGTTACGGGAAGAACAACCGTTCAAGACTTACCCATCTACGGAGTCCCCGTGTCGCTGCCACCCCTGGTCGAGCCAGCTGCTGAGCTCACCGTTGACGAGGTCCGTCGGTACTCCCGCCACCTGATCATCCCCGACGTCGGGATGGACGGGCAGAAGCGCCTGAAGAACGCCAAGGTGCTCTGCGTGGGCGCCGGCGGCCTCGGCTCGCCCGCCCTCATGTACCTGGCCGCGGCCGGTGTCGGCACGCTGGGCATCGTCGAGTTCGACGAGGTCGACGAGTCGAACCTGCAGCGCCAGATCATCCACAGCCAGGCGGACATCGGCCGCTCGAAGGCGGAGTCGGCCCGCGACTCGGTCCTCGGCATCAACCCGTACGTGAACGTGATCCTCCACGAAGAGCGGCTCGAGGCCGAGAACGTGATGGACATCTTCAGCCAGTACGACCTGATCGTCGACGGCACGGACAACTTCGCCACCCGGTACCTGGTCAACGACGCGGCCGTGCTGCTGGGCAAGCCGTACGTGTGGGGCTCGATCTACCGCTTCGACGGCCAGGCCTCCGTCTTCTGGTCCGAGCACGGCCCCTGCTACCGCTGCCTCTACCCGGAGCCCCCGCCGCCGGGCATGGTCCCCTCCTGCGCCGAGGGCGGCGTGCTGGGCGTGCTGTGCGCGTCCATCGGCTCCATCCAGGTCACCGAGGCCATCAAGGTCCTCACGGGCACCGGCGAGCCGCTGGTCGGCCGCCTGATGATCTACGACGCCCTGGAGATGCAGTACCGCCAGGTCAAGGTCCGCAAGGACCCCGACTGCGCGGTCTGCGGCGAGAACCCGACCGTCACCGAGCTCATCGACTACGAGGCCTTCTGCGGCGTCGTGTCCGAGGAGGCCCAGGAGGCGGCGCTCGGCTCGACGATCACTCCGAAGCAGCTCAAGGAGTGGATCGACGCCGACGAGAAGATCGAGATCATCGACGTCCGCGAGAAGAACGAGTACGAGATCGTCTCGATCCCGGGCGCGAAGCTGATCCCCAAGGGCGAGTTCCTGATGGGCACCGCCCTCCAGGACATGCCGCAGGACAAGCGCATCGTCTTGCACTGCAAGACGGGTGTCCGCAGTGCGGAAGTCCTCGCGGTGCTGAAGTCCGCGGGCTTCTCCGACGCGGTCCACGTCGGCGGCGGCGTGATCGGCTGGGTCAACCAGATCGAGCCGGAGAAGCCGATCTACTGATCCCGGCCACCGGATCGTGCGCAGGGCCCGTGCCTCCTCGGGGAGGCACGGGCCCTGCGCCGTGTGCGGGGCCGGTCAGCGGGTGCAGACGCTGTCCGCGGCGGGCACCTTGCCGTCCAGCAGGTAGCCGTCCACCGCCTTCTGCACGCAGGGGTTGCCGCTGTCGTACGCGCCGTGCCCCTCGCCCTTGTAGGTGAGCTCCACGCCGACGCCGGAGCCGAGCTTCTCGGCCATCTTGCCGGCGCCCTCGTACGGGGTGGCCGGGTCGCCGGTGTTGCCGATCACCAGGATCGGCGCGCTCCCGGGGGCGCTGACGTCAGGGGTCTGCCAGGCGCCGGGTACCGGCCAGGCGGTGCAGCCCATCATCGCCCAGCCCAGGTAGTCGCCGAAGACGCGGGAGGCGGCCCGGAAGGCCGGCAGCTGCGCCTTGGTCTGCTCCAGGGTGTAGCGGTCCTTGAAGTCGGCGCAGTTGATGGCGGTGTTGGCGGCGCCGATGTTGCTGTACGTGCCGTTCTGGTTGCGCCCGTTCATCGCGTCGGCCAGCGCCAGCAGGAGCTGCCCGCTGCCGCCGTCGGCCTCGTCCAGGCCCTGTTCGAGCAGCGGCCAGAAGTCCTTGGAGTAGAGGGCCTGGGCGATCCCGCCGGTGGCGGCGGTCTCGGTCAGCTTGCGGTCGCCGACCGGGATGGGCTTGACCGCCAGCCGCTTCTGGAGCGCGACGATGCCGTCCTCGATCTCCTTGGGGGTGCTGCCCGGGAGCCGGCACTCGTCGCCCCGGTCGATGCAGTCCTTCGCGAAGTTGCCGAGCGCCAGCTGGAAGCCCTTGGCCTGGCCGAGGGCGCCCTGGGCGGCGTCGTTCGTCGGGTCCACCACCGCGTCGAAGACGGCCCGGCCGACGTTCTTCGGGAACAAGTGGGCGTAGACCCCGCCCAGTTCGGTGCCGTACGAGATGCCGAAGTAGTACAGCTTCGCGTCGCCGAGGGCGTCCCGGATCCGGTCGAGGTCCCGGGCGGCGTTGAGGGTGCCGACGTAGGGCAGCACCGCGCCGGAGTTCTTCTCGCAGGCGGCGGAGTAGGTCTTGAGGTTGTCGACGAAGGTCTTCTCGGCGGCCGGGCCGACGGGGGTGGCGTCCGAGGCGTAGTAGGCGTCCAGCTGCTTGTCGTCCTCGCAGCGCACCGCGGCGCTGCGGCCCACCCCGCGGGGGTCGAAGCTCACCAGGTCGTAGCGGGCGCGCAGGCGCTGGTAGTCCTTGGCGGCGGCCGGCAGGGTGGCGACCCCGGAGCCGCCGGGGCCGCCGAAGTTGTAGATCAGCGAGCCGATGCGGTGCGTGGCGTCGGTGGCCCTGGCCCGGATCAGGGCCAGCTCGATGGTGTCCCCGTCGGGCTTGTCGTAGTCGAGCGGTACGTCGAGCGCGGTGCACTCCCACTCGGGTCCGGGCGGCTGCCCGGTGCCCTCGGCCGCGTCGGGCGCGGGGCAGGGCTCCCAGGCGAGGGATTCGGGCTTGGCGGCCCTGCTCCCCCCGTCCGAGCAGCCGGCGAGCGGCAGGAGGGCGGCGGCGGCGATCGCTGCGAGGCGCAGCCGGGGGGAGGTCGGCATACGCCTCATCCTGCGCGGCCCCCACCCGCGCCGCCCGGCACGCTGACCCGACCGGGTGGCCCGCCCGGCCCGCGCGGCCGGTCAGGCGGCCAGCACCTGGCGGGCGGCGGCGCGGCCGGTGGCCACACAGGCCGCCACCCCCACGCCCTCGTAGGCGGCCCCGCAGACGGCCAGCCCGGGGAGCTTGGCGACCGCCTCGCGGATCCGGCCGACCCGCTCCCGGTGCCCCACGCCGTACTGCGGCAGGCCCCGCTCCCAGCGGGTCACCCGGGTGGCCACCGGCTCGCCCAGCGGGCCCACCGCCCGGTGCAGCTCGGCCACCGCGGTCCGGGTCAGCACCCGGTCCGGCCGGTCCAGCAGCCGCTCCTCGCCGATCCGGCCGATCGAGGCGCGCAGCACGAAGAGGTCCGGTGCCGCGGCGGCCAGCCAGGGCCACTTGTTGGAGAGGAAGGACGCGGCCTTCAGGGTGTGCCCGTCCACCGGCGGCACCAGGAAGCCGTTGCCCTCCGGGAGGAAGTGCGCCTGGGAGCGGGCGAAGGCCATGGTGATCACGGCCGTCGAGGCGTGCGGGACGGCCGCCAGCTCTTCCTCGGCCGCCGGGGAGTGCGGCCGCAGCAGCGCCGCCGCGGCGAAGGCCGGCAGCGCCAGCACCACCGCGTCCGCCTCCATGGTCAGCGGCCCGTCGTCGGTGCGGGCCTGGACCCGCCAGCGGCCCGAGGGGGTCACCGCCAGCGCCCGGGCCGTGGTGCCGGTCAGGATCCGCGCCCCGCAGGCCGCCGCCACCGCCGCCGGGAACCGGCCGGTGCCGCCGGCCACGCCCTGCACGGCCACCGCACCCGACCGGGGCGCGCCGGCCGCCCGCATCCGGCGCAGCGCCGGCAGCAGCGGTCCGCCCTGTTCGGCCAGGGCCGCGATCCGGGGCATCGCCGCCCGCAGCGAGAGCCGGTCCGCGCGCCCCGCGTACACCCCGCCCAGCAGCGGCTCGACCAGCCGGTCCACCGCCTCCCGGCCGAACCGGCCCGCGAGGTAGTCGGTGACCGAGCAGTCCCCGGTCAGCGGTTCGGCGGGCAGGGTCTCCTCGGCGGCCACCCGCGCCACGCCCGCCGGCGACAGCAGCCCGGTGCCGGCCAGCGCCGCCGGGTCCACCGGTACGCCCATGACGTGCCCGGCCGGCAGCGGCCGCAGCGCGCCGCCGGTCCAGATCGTGGTCGGCGACTGCGCCGGGTCGCACAGCGCCCCGCCCAGTCCGACCGCCGCGGCCAGCTCCACCGCCTCCGGCCGCAGGGCCATCAGCGACTCGGCGCCCTCGTCGACGGCCACCCCCGCGATCGTCCCGGTCCGCAGCTTGCCGCCGACCCGCGGCCGGCTCTCCAGTACGGTCACGTCGGCCGCGCCGCGCAACTCCCAGGCGGCGGCCAGCCCGCTGATGCCGCCACCGATGACGATCACTGAACGCATTGCTCTGCACTCCTCGGACGGACCTGCCCCGTCCGCCACCCTAGGAAAGGACGGCTGTCAGTTCTTCGTGCTTTCGGTCAGATCGCGGAGTTCGTCCTGGTACGGGAAGCTGCCCGGCTCGTACCCGCAGTACGGGTCGGCCGCCAGCACGTCCCCGGTCGCGCCGTACGCCCGGGACCGGGAGCCGCCGCAGACCGCCTTGAACTCGCAGGCCCCGCACTTGCCGCGGAGCAGTTCCGGGTCCCGCAGCCGGCGGAACAGCCCGGAGTCCCGGTAGATCTCCGGCAGCGGCCGGCTGCGGACGTTCCCCGCCGAGACCGGCAGGAAGCCGCTGGGGTGCACCTCGCCGGTGTGCGAGACGAAGACGAAGCCGCGCCCCGAGGACACGTCCATCGGTGGCCGGCGCACCGCCCGCCGCTCCCCGTCGAAGAGCCCCAGTTCCGCCGCCCGGGCGGACAGCCGCGCGTACAGCGGGCCCAGCTCCGGCCGTTCGCCGCGCCGGTCCAGTACGGCCCGCTGGAGCGCCACCCGCCGGAAGTGGTGCCCCTCCGTCGTCTTGGTCGCCAGGACCGCCCCGCAGTCGTAGAGGAAGTGCAGCACGTCCTCGGTCTCGGCCGGGGTGAGCGCGTCCAGCTGCTCCCCGCGGCCGGTGGGCACCAGCAGGAAGCCGGACCACAGCATCGCGCCCTCCCGGCGCACCAGCGCGGCCACGTCCGCGAGGTCGGCCAGGCTGTGCCGGCTGACCGTCGTGTTGATCTGGACCTTCAGGCCCAGTGCGCGGGCGTCCCGCCAGCCCTCCAGGGTCCAGTCGAAGACCCCGGGCACGCCCCGGAAGGCGTCGTGCCGCTCGGCCGTCGAGCCGTCCAGGGACAGCGACAGGGCCACCGCCCCGGCGTCGCGGACCGCGGTCAGGTTCGCGCGGGTCAGGGTCGGGGTGCCCGAGGGCGAGACCGCGACCCGCAGGCCCAGGGAGGTGCCGTAGCCGACCAGGTCGGTCAGGTCGGGCCGCTGGAAGGGGTCCCCGCCGGTGATCACGAAGAGCGGGCTCGGCTTGCCGAAGGACGCGATCTGGTCCATCAGGAGGCGGGCGGCCGCGCCGTCCAGCTCCCGCGGGTCCCGCCCGGTCTGCGCCTCGGCCCGGCAGTGCAGGCAGGCCAGCGGACAGGCCCGGGTGGTCTCCCAGATCACGATGAAGGGCCGCTCGCCGATGGCGTGCCGGGGGCGGCGCACCGGTGTCCGGCCCCGCGGCCCCCGGCCCGCAGCCCCGGCCGGGCGGCTCACGAGACCCGCTCCCAGCCGCGCCGCGCCTTGCGGTTGGCGGTCAGCTTCGGGTCCCGCGCGCGGTAGACGACGTACGGCCGGAACAGGTACTTCACCGGTGCGCTGAAGACGTGCACCAGCCGCGAGTACGGGATCAGCGCGAAGAGCGTGAAGCCGAAGAGGATGTGCAGCTTGAAGGCGAGCGGCGCGCCCGCCATCAGGTGGTAGTCGGGGGAGAGGGTGAACAGGCTGCGGAACCACGGGGAGATGCCCTCGCGGTAGTTGTAACCGTGCGTCGCCCCGGTCGAGTTGAGGACCGTGGCGGTCAGCCCCAGCACCATCGCGCCCAGCAGGAAGGTGTACATCAGGTGGTCGCTGCGGAGCGTGGCCCGGCGCACCGCCGGGACCGAGAAGCGCCGGTAGAGCAGCACCCCGATGCCGGCCGCCGCCGCGACGCCGGCGACCGTGCCGGTGGATATCGCCAGCAGGTGGTAGGCGTGGTCGGAGAGTCCGACCGCGTCCGTCCAGCTCTGCGGGACCAGCAGCCCGACCACGTG
The DNA here is from genome assembly GCF_040684615.1 of Streptomyces sp. NPDC089919. Lineage (NCBI taxonomy): Bacteria > Bacillati > Actinomycetota > Actinomycetes > Kitasatosporales > Streptomycetaceae > Streptomyces > Streptomyces sp. NPDC089919. The sequence continues at coordinate 4,357 of NZ_JBFBGK010000135.1, read as the reverse complement.
CCCCAGGACCACGAAGGCCATCCCGAAGTGGAAGAGCGGCGAACCGATCCGCAGCAGCCGCGACTCGTGGACCTGCGAGGAGTGCGTGGTCCAGCCGAACTTGTCGTAGCGCGCCCGCCAGACCGTCCCGGCGATCAGCAGCGCCACCGAGACGTACGGCAGCACGCCCCACAGCAGCAGGTCGGTCATGACGCGGTCCTCTCCAGGGTGGGCCAGGGGAGGTCGACGGACAGGTCGGCCCCGGGCATCGGCAGGTCGTCGGGCCGGTCAATGCCAGGCCCGAAGGGCTCCAGCGGCGAGCCGGCGCCCACCAGCTCCTGCGGCGGGCCGTTCCGCGCCAGCGCCTTGGCCTCCGCCTTCGTCTCCGGGGAGGGCCCGGGCAGGGTGGCGCAGACCGCCTCCAGCACCCGCGTGTACGGGGTGTCGGCCGCGCCCAGCGCCAGCCTCAGCAGCTCCAGCCCGGCCCGGTGCTCCTGGAGCAGTTCGGTGCCGGCGCTCTCGTGCCGGGCGGCGAACTCCAGCGCCACCGGCAGGAAGTCGGGCAGCTCCTCGCCGCGGAACTCCAGCCCGTAGTCGCGGTAGATCCGCTTGAGCCGCACCAGCGACAGCCCCCGCCGCCGGGTGTCCCCGTCAGACCACCAGGTCAGGTACAGGCAGCGCCGGTTGCGGGTGTCGAAGACCGAGGTGTAGTGCCCGGCCAGGGCCAGCGGCTCGGTGCCGGCCGCGTGGTCGAGGAACGTGCCGAGCAGCCGGGCCGGTTCGGCGGGCGCCCCGGCGAGGGCCGCACGGAGCCGGGGGAGCTCGCCGTAAAGGACGGAGTCGGGGTACCGCAGGCAGTGGCCCGCGACCAGTCGTACCAGCGCATCGGGGGAAAGGGCCTCCGCAGCCATCAACGCCTCCGGGTGGGGCTGAGGTTGAGCATCACACGCGAAGCTGTGATCTCCGCGACGGGACACTCGGCATCCAGGGGGTGGGAGTCGGCCAGCGCGTCCGCGTCGGACCGGGCAGCGGTCGGGACCACGAAGCGGTCCTCGAGCTTGGCGACGGCCAGCAGCCGGAACATGTCCCGCATCTCCTGGCCGGTCAGCCCCACCGCCGCGGCGACCGACTCGTCCTCGGGCTCGCCCAGGTTGATCCGCCGCATGTAGGCGCGCATCGCCGCCATCCGGCGCAGCACCGCCTCCACCGCGTACGTGTCGCCCGCGGTCAGCAGCTCGGCCAGGTAGGTGACCGGGATGCGCAGCGCGTCGATGGCGCCGAAGAGGTTCCCGGCGTCCTCGCCGTCCCGGCCGGTGGCGGCCACCGCCTCGACCACCGGCGAGAGCGGCGGGACGTACCAGACCATCGGCATGGTGCGGTACTCCGGGTGCAGCGGCAGTGCCACCTGGTAGGTGGCGATCAGGTCGTAGACGGGGGAGCGGCGGGCCGCGTCCAGCCACTCCTCGGTGATCCCGGACGCCCGGGCCGCTTCGGCGACCGCCGGGTCGTGCGGGTCGAGGAAGCACTCCACCTGGGCCGGGTAGAGGTCCTGCTCGTCCTCGACGGCCGCCGCCTCGGCGACCTTGTCGGCGTCGTAGAGCATCACGCCCAGGTACCGCATCCGGCCCACGCAGGTCTCCGAGCAGACCGTCGGCATCCCGACCTCGATGCGCGGGAAGCAGAAGGTGCACTTCTCGGCCTTGCCGGTGGCGTGGTTGAAGTAGACCTTCTTGTAGGGGCAGCCGGTGACGCACATCCGCCAGCCGCGGCACTGGTCCTGGTCGACCAGGACGATGCCGTCCTCCTCGCGCTTGTACATCGCGCCGGAGGGACAGGAGGAGACGCAGGCCGGGTTGAGGCAGTGCTCGCAGATCCGCGGCAGGTAGAACATGAAGCTCTGCTCGAACTCGAAGCGGATCTTCTCGCCCACCTCGTCGCGGAGCTTCTGCACGATCGGGTCCTTGGGGGCGTGGGTGGGCGCGCCGCCGAGGTTGTCGTCCCAGTTGGGGCCCCACTCGATGGTGTCCAGCGGCTCCCCGGTGACCTGCGAGACGGGCCGGGCGGTGGGCATGTCGTCGCCCGCCGGGGCCTCGGTGAGGTTCTTGTACTCGTAGGTCCACGGCTGGTAGTAGTCGTCGATCTCCGGGAGGTCCGGGTTCGCGAAGATCTTGCCCAGCTTGGCGAGGCGGCCGCCGGCGCGCAGCCGCAGCCGGCCAGAGCGGGTCCGCTCCCAGCCGCCCTTCCACTTCTCCTGGTCCTCCCAGCGGCGCGGGTAGCCCTGGCCGGGAAGGGTCTCGACGTTGTTGAACCAGACGTACTCGGTGCCCTGGCGGTTGGTCCAGGCCTGCTTGCAGGTGACGGAGCAGGTGTGGCAGCCGATGCACTTGTCGAGGTTCATCACCATCGCGATCTGTGCCATCACGCGCATGACTAGAACTCCACCTTCTGCGAGCGGCGGCGGATGACCGTCACCTCGTCGCGCTGGTTGCCGGTCGGGCCCAGGTAGTTGAAGGCCCACGTCAACTGGGCGTAGCCGCCCACCAGGTGGGTGGGCTTGAGCATCACGCGGGTGAGGGAGTTGTGGATGCCGCCGCGGCGGCCGGTCTTCTCCGTCTTGGGGACGCCGACCGTGCGCTCCTGCGCGTGGTTCATGTAGACCGTGCCGGGCGGCATCTTGTGGGAGACGATCGCGCGGGCGGTGACCACGCCGTTGCGGTTGACCGCCTCGATCCAGTCGTTGTCGGCGACCCCGATGGCCTCGGCGTCCTGGGGGGACATCCAGACCGTCTGGCCGCCGCGGCCCAGGGTCATCATGTAGAGGTTGTCCTGGTACTGGCTGTGGATCGCCCACTTGTTGTGCGGGGTCAGGTACCGCACCGCCACCGTCTTCTCGTCGACGGGACCCAGCTCGGGCTCCCCGTACAGCCGGTGCATGTTCAGCGGCGGCTTGAAGACCGGCAGGCTCTCGCCCACCTCGTGCAGCCAGTCGTGGTCCAGGAAGAAGTGCTGCCGGCCGGTCAGGGTGTGCCAGGGCTTGAGGTGCTCGGTGTTGACCGTGAAGGCCGTGTAGCGGCGGCCGCCGGACTCGCTGCCGGACCACTCCGGCGAGGTGATCACCGGGACCGGGCGGGCCTGGGTGTCGGCGAAGGAGATCCGCTTGCCCTCGGCCTCGGCGGCCAGGTGCGCCATCGGCGTGCCGACCTTCTTCTCCAGCGTCTCGAAGCCCTGGACGGCGAGCCGGCCGTTGCTCGTCCCGGACAGCGACAGGATCGCCTCGCAGGCCTGCTGCGCGGTCTCCAGCCGGGGCCGGCCGGTGGCGACGCCCGAGCGGACCGTGCCGTTCTTCGCGGCCAGGTACCCGACCTCCTCGGCCACGTCGAAGGTGACGGCCTTGGTCGTCACGCCCAGGGTGTCCACCAGCGGGCCCAGCGCGGCGAACTTCTCGCCCACCGCGCCGTAGTCCCGCTCGACCACCGCGAGGTTGTACATCGTGCGGCCGGGCACCGGCTCGCACTCGCCCTTCGACCAGTCCAGCGCCACCCCGCCGGGCTGCGCCATCTCGCCGCCCGGGGTGTCGTGCTGGAGCGCGGTGGCCACCAGGTCCCGGCGCACGCCCAGGTGCTCCCCGGCCAGTTCGCCGAAGCGGCGGGCGACCGCCAGGAAGGCGTCGTAGTCGGACCGGGCCTGCCAGGGCGGGTCCACCGCCGGGGTGAAGGCGTGCAGGAAGGGGTGCATGTCCGTGGAGGACAGGTCGTGCTTCTCGTACCAGGTGGCGGCCGGCAGCACCACGTCCGACAGCAGGGTCGTCGAGGTCATCCGGAAGTCCATGGACATCAGCAGGTCGAGCTTGCCCTCGACGTCCGCCTCCCGCCAGGCCACGTCCCGCGGGGTGCAGCGGGGCCCGTCCTCCGGGAGGTTGGAGTGGGTGCCCAGCAGGTGCTTGAGGAAGTACTCGTTCCCCTTCGAGCTGGAGCCCAGCAGGTTGGCCCGCCACACGTTCAGCACCCGGGGCCAGTTCCCGGGCGCGTCCGGGTCCTCGCCGGCGAAGCCGAGGGTGCCCGCCTTCAGCTCCCGGACGGCCTCGGCCACCGGGTCCTCCGCGGCGCCCAGCTCCAGCGGGTTGCGGTCGAAGGTCGGGTAGGAGGGCATCCAGCCCATCCGCGCCGAGGCGGCCAGGCAGTCGGCCCCCGTCATGTCCTTGAAGCGGCCGTCGCCCAGCGGGGAGGCCAGCGCCTCGGCCGGCAGCGTGTCGTACCGCCACTGGTCGGTGTGCAGGTAGAACCACGCGGCGCCGATCATCTGGCGGGGCGGGCGGGACCAGTCGGAGGCGGCGGCGAGGGTGGCCCAGCCGGTGACCGGGCGGCACTTCTCCTGGCCG
>NZ_JBFBGK010000134.1:0-19370 GCF_040684615.1 Streptomyces sp. NPDC089919 | reverse complement strand
GCCGTCCACCGCACCGACCTCGTCCGCATCCGCGAACTCATCAGCGGCGCCGGCGGCACCGTCCTCGGCGCCGTCCTCCACGGCGGACAACCCAGCGACCAGAAGGGCGGCCGCAAGGGCCGCTCCAAGGGCGCCGGCCGGACCGAACCCCCGGCCCCCGCCCGCCAGCACGTCCCGCCGCCGGCCCCCCGGCCCGAGCGGGCCGCCGACCCGGCCCCCAACCCCTCGGACCGGATCCCCGACCCGACCCAGCACATCCCCGGCGACGGCAGCGACACGGTGGCCCTGCGCATGGTGCGCCCGGGCGAGCGGTGACGACCGCCGGACCGGCCGGACCGGCACCGCGGGTGCCCGGTCCCCGGCCGGCCGCGGCGACCGGGGCCGCCGGGCCCCGGGAGCCGCGCCGGGCGGTGGCGGTGCTCGCCTCCGTCCTGGACCAGGCCGCGTCCAGCCTGACCAACATCCTGGTGCTGGTGCTGGCCGCGCGGCTGTCCTCCGCGGACGGCTTCGCCGCCTTCTCCATGGTCTACGTGGCCTTCAGCGTGCTGCTGGGGGCCAACATGGCGTACGTCGGGCAGACCGTGGTGCTGGAGCGCGGCGCGGGCCTGGGCGCGGTCTGCCGGTCCGCCGTGGCCTTCACCGGGCTGGGCTCGCTGGTGGCCGGGGCGCTGCTGGCGGTGGCCGGGCTGGTGCTGGCCGGCCCCTCCGGCGGGGCCTTCCTCGCCCTGGGTGCGGTACTCCCCCTGGTCCTGTGCCAGGACGGGCTGCGGTACTGCTTCTCCGCGCTGCGGCAGCCGCAGCGGGCGCTGGCCGCGGACACGCTGCGGCTGGCCTGCGTGCTCGGGGCGCTGCTCCCCCAGCCGCACGGGACCGGGCCCGGCCGGCTGGTGCTGGTGTGGGGGCTCTCGGCGGTGCCGGCGCTGGCGCTGGGGCTCTGGCTGCTGCGGCCCTTCGTCGCGGGCGCGCGGGCGGACGTCCGGCCGTACCTGCGCCGGGGGCACCTCGGGCAGCGCTTCCTGGTGGAGTTCGCCGTGGGCAACGGCTCCAGCCAGCTCGCGGTCTTCGGGCTCGGCGTGGTGGCCACCCCGCTGGCGGTCGGCGCGCTGCGCGGTGCGACCACGCTCTTCGGCCCGCTGAACGTCCTCTTCAACTCCGCGAACGCCTTCGGGCCGCCGCTGCTCGGGCGCTTCCGCGGCAAGCGGGCCGTGGTCCGGGCCACGGCCGCCCTGGGCGGGGTGCTCGCGCTGGTCGGCGCCGGCTGGGGCGCGGTGCTGTACGCGCTGCCGGACCGGCTGGGCCGGCAACTGCTGGGCGCGACCTGGTCCTCGGCCGCCGCGCTGCTGCCGGCGACCGGGGCGCAGTACGCCGTGATGGGCCTGGGCACCTGCGCCCTGCTGACCCTGCGGGTGCTGAGCCCCAAGGCCACGCTCTCCGTCCAGGTCGTCTTCTCGGTCCTGTCGGTGGCCTTCCTGCTGGCCGGCTACGTGCTGTGGGGCGCCGCCGGAGCCGCCTGGGGCCTGGCCCTGGGCTCGGCCCTGAAGGCCGCCGCCGCCTGGTCCCGGGTCGCCCGCCTGACCCCCACGGCCGAACCCGCCGAACCGGCCCCGGCCCCTGCCGCCTGAATCACCCGGGCGCGGGCGGGGCCGGCCGCGGTAGGTTGCGGCGCATGAAGGTGCTGCGCGGGAAGCTCGTCGAACTCCGGACCGCCGTCGGCACGGACGTCCCGGCCCTGGCCGCGATCCGGGCCACCCCCGAGGTCCGGGCCCGCTGGCGCGGCGGGCCGGACCTGGCCGCGGAGGTGGCCGAGGACCTGGCGGCCCCCGACGTGCACTGCTGGACCGTCCGGTACGGCGATGCGGTGGTCGGCATGATCCAGTGGCACGCCGAGGACGAGCCCGACTACCGGCACGCCGGCATCGACCTCTTCCTCGACCCCGCCGTGCACGGCCGCGGCCTGGGCACGGACGCGGTCCGCACCCTCGCCGCGCACCTCGTGGACGACCTCGGCCACCACCGCCTGGTCATCGACCCGGCCGCCGACAACGCCCCGGCGATCCGCTGCTACGAGAAGGTCGGCTTCCGCCCGGTCGGAGTGATGCGCCAGTACGAGCGAGGCGCCGACGGCACCTGGCACGACGGCCTCCTGATGGACCTCCTGGCCGCCGAACTGCTCCGCTGAGTCGCGCACCCCCAGCGCGCCGAGCCCGCGTTCTCCCCAGAGTGGTGTGCGGGGAGATGCTTGCGGGGGTGTGGCAGGCTGGTCCGGAGGCAGGCCCGGGCCGTGGGTGGCCGCAGGCCACGGCGAAGCCGCGAAGCCGACGGGGTGGGCCTGCCGCAGGGCCTGACAGCCACACCCCCGCAAGCACCGGGGACCCGCACACCGCGCCCCCGCCCCCCTCAAACACCGCTGCCCCCCACACCCCTCACCCCGCCCGCGTGGCCGCCTCGTGGAACGCGACCCGCGCCCGGACCGCCGGGGGGAGCCAGTCGGTGTCGGTGACCGGGCGGCCGCCGCCGAGCCGGTCCAGGATCTGCTGCGACGAGGGCCGGCGGGCCGGGTCCGCCGAGAGGCAGTCCGCCACCACCCCGGCGAGGTCCCCCGGCAGCACCCGCACGGCCTGGTCCGCCGCCGTGCCCGCGCCCTCGACGGCCGCGCCGCCCGCGTGGCAGAGCACCATCCCGAAGGCGTACGCGTCCACGGCCGTGGACAGCGGTCCGCCGCAGAGCACTTCGGGGGCGAGGAAGCCGCGGGTGCCGACCACCATGTCGGTACGGGTCAGCCGGGCCGCGTCCAGGGCCCGGGCGATGCCGAAGTCGATGACCCGGGGGCCGGCCGCGGCCACGATGATGTTGCTCGGCTTCAGGTCGCGATGGACGATCCCGCAGGCGTGGATGCCCTCCAACGCCTCGGCGACGCCCAGCGCGAGGGTCCGCAGCACCGGCCCGGGCAGCGGACCGTACGCGCGCAGCACCTCCTCCAGGGAGGGGCCCGGGATGTACTCGGTGACCAGCCAGGGCGTCGGGTCGCCGGGGCCGGCGTCGACCACGGGGGCGGTGTGGAAACCGCCCACCCGCCGGGCGGCCTCCACCTCGCGGGCGAACCGGGCCCGGAAGGCCGGGTCGGCGGCCAGCTCGCCCCGCACCACCTTCACGGCCACCCGCCGGGCCCCGGGCGACAGGCCCAGGAAGACCGTGCCCATCCCGCCCTCGCCCAGCCGCGCCACGATCCGGTACCGGCCCACCTCCCGCGGGTCCCCCGGCAGGAGCGGCCGCTGCCAGGTGGCGCCACCGGGCGCGGGGGCGGCCGCCGCGGGCTCCGGCTCGGGCTCGGGCTCGGGCTCGGGCTCCGGCTCGGGCTCGGGCTCGGGCTCCGGCTCGGGCTCGGGCTCGGGCTCCGGCTCGACGTCCGTCGGTACGTACTCCACCACCTGCTGGACCGGGACCGGTTCGGATGCCATGCGCAGGGCGGCGGCGGCCCGGTCCTCGGCGGCGCGCAGGGCGCGGGCGTTCTCGGCGCCCTCGGCCAGCAGCTCGCCGGCCCGGCGGTCCCGGTCGGACTGCTGCCGGTACTGCTCCCAGGCCAGCTGGGACTCGGGCGGGGCCGGCGCGAGACGCACGATGACGACACCTCCCAGCCGCAGCCCGCGGCTGTGGGCGAACCGGACGAGCGCGTCGTGCAGGTCGGTGCCGATCCGGTCCGGCGCGCCCAGGGCCTGCGCCGCGGGCAGTCGCCCGACCGTGTCCCGGAAGGCGGTCCGCGCAAGGCGCCGCAGGGCCGGCCAGGTGTCCCCCGTCCCCACCGCCCGGAGCGGGTCGGCCACCATGTGGCGGACCCGCACGTCCGCGAAGAGGAGCCGGCCGTCGGCGCTCCCGGCCTGCAGCCGGAAGACTTCTTCCCGCTTCCCCAGGTCGACCCGGTCCACCGTCCGCTCCGCGAAGGGCAGTACGAGGTGCCACCCCGGGAACAGCGCACGGTGGGTGCCCCGGCGGCCCACCACCAGGCAGGTACCCGCCCGGACCCGGCGCAGGGACAACCGCGCCAGCACGCTCCCCAGGGCGAGCAGGATCACCACCAGCTCCACGAGACCGTTGACCGCCACCCGCGCTCCCCTCGACCCCCGGCTGCCGCCGCAAGGGATTGTGGCAGAGGCCACACCCCGGGCACAGGCGTTGTGCCGAAGCCGGCGCCCCGGTCAGCGCAGGGTGCGCTTGTCCTGGCGGTGGGTGGCCACGACCGCCAGGCAGATCATGGCGATGGCCACCCGGCCGGAGGCCTGGAGCAGCGGGCCCCGCAGCAGGATGAAGGAGTATCCGGCGACCAGCGGGACCACGATCGAGATCAGGCTGCCCGGTGGGGAGCGGCGGGTGGCCCGGCGGGCGTACCGGCGGTCCACCCGGGCCGCGGCGTAGCCCATGCCGAGCAGCCCGGCGCCCATGCCCACCGGGCCGAAGTCCAGCCAGAGCTCTGCCCAGATCGGCGAGGAGAGGTTGGTGTTGACCGCGCCCATCCACTGGCCGACCATCACGCCGGTGTCGCGCGGCTTGCCCGGCCAGACCGAGCGGGGCACGGCGAAGAAGACCGAGCCGGCGAGCTGGCGGCCGTAGAAGTAGCCGGGGCCCGACCGGGAGAAGGTGATGGTGTTGGCGAACATGCCGACCTGGTCGTAGTCCTTGAGCGCCATCGGCTCGAGGAAGGACGTGGTCTCCACGGGCTTGTAGTTCTTCTCGTCGTACCGGAAGCGGTCCGCGAACGGGAAGATCAGCAGGGCGGCGATCACGCCCATGCTCAGCGCCACCCGGTACATCGCCGCGCTCACCGGGAAGAGCGTGAAGAGCAGCGAGAACATCACGGTCATGAACCAGTAGCGCGGGTTCGAGATCGGGTTGTTGACGATCAGGTTGAGGACCGCGAGGGCGGCCGTGGTGGCGATCACCGACGGCATCCGGCGGGCCCGGGTCGAGGTGACCAGCCAGCGGGTGTACATCAGCAGGGCGAGCAGCGCCGGGACGGTGCCGAAGCCGCGCAGGAGGGCCTGGCCGGCCTGGCCGTCGTTGGCCGAGACGCCGGCCTCCTCGATGCCGGCGATGATCTCCTGCCGGCTGCTGAAGAAGACCGCGGGGCCGCCGAGCTTGAGGATGAAGACCGCCGAGCAGCCGAAGGCGATGACGGTCAGGAGCTGGAGCCGGCGCCGGTGCACCATGACCGGCCGCCGCACCTCCTCGCCGGTGTGCCGGTCGGGCCGGTGCCGGGCGAGCAGCGCGCCGACGTCGAAGAGGATGCAGCCGAGCAGGATGAGGGCGATGGCCTCGGTGAGGTCGGACCGGGGGCCGACCACGGGCGTGGGGACCTGGCCGAGCACCGCCTGGGCCAGCGGTGCCACGCCCAGGGCCATGTACACGAAGAGCCAGAAGGAGCCCTGGAGGAGCTTGCGGCGGCTGGTGAGGACCATGGCGGAGAGCCGGGCCCCGGCGTACATGGCGAGGGCCAGCTGGACCCAGAAGGCCGCGTCGCGGACACCGGCGCCGGACTGGGAGATGACGAACAGCGGCAGGAAGACGGTGAAGCCGAGGGCCAGCGGGACGGACAGGGCCCGGGAGAGCAGGGTGCGGGGGGTGGTGACCTTGCCCCACTGCTCCGGGTCGGGCACGCCCTTGTCCCGCGGCGGGACGGGCGGGCGGGGGCCCGAGCCCCAGGGGGTGCCCTGTGCGGGCCCCTGTATGTCTGTCGCCACTGCGCCCACCCCATGTCGTGCGATGCGAGGCAGTCTAGCCAGCGCCCGGAGCCCGGAGACGACGAGCCCACGAATGCTGCCGAACCGATAATGTGAACGCCCGGTGCCAGGGGCGGTACCAGTGGGGGTGTATCTCGATGCGTGATCTCCCGGCCTTCACGCTGGCCGGTTACGACAAGGGCCGCGGCAAGCTGACCCAGGCCCTGTGGTTCGCGGTGATGAACACGGTCTTCATGGCCTGGTTCACCCCGGCCCGGGTGCGGGTGGCGCTGCTGCGCGCCTTCGGCGCGGACATCGGCACCGGGGTGCTGATCCGGCACCGGGTGCGGGTGCTGTGGCCCTGGAAGCTCCGGATCGGCGACCACACCTGGATCGGCGAGGGCGCCTGGCTGCTGAACCTGGAGCCGATCACCATCGGCGCGAACGTCTGCGTCTCCCAGGAGGCGCTGCTGTGCACCGGCAGCCACGACCACCGGGCCGCCGACTTCCGCTACCGCAACGCCCCGATCGTCGTCGAGGACGGCGCCTGGGTGGCCGCCCGGGCCACCGTGCTGGCCGGCGTCACCGTCGGCCGGCACGCGGTGGCCGCGGCCGGCGCCGTGGTCCACAAGGACCTGCCCGAGCTGACCCTGCAGACCATGGACGGCGCGCGCCGCCCCGTGGAGGAGCCCAAGTGAGAGTCCTGCACGCCGTCACCCTGCACTCGCCGACGCACGCCTTCGGCGGTCCGGTACGGGTGGCCCTGAACCTCTGCAAGGGGCTGCGGGCGCGCGGCCACGAAGCCGCGCTGGTCGCCCTCGGCGAGGGCTTCGGCGAGCCCTGGCCCACCGACGTCGAGGGGGTGCCGGCCCGGCTGTACCCGGCGCGCCGGCTGCTGCCGCTGGGCTTCAGCGGGATGACCTCGCCGGCCCTGCTGGCGCGGGCCGGGCGGCTGGTGCGGGACGCGGACGTGGTCCACGTCCACCTGGCCCGGGACCTGGTGACGCTGCCGGTGGCGCTGGCGGCGCTGCGGGCCGGCAAGCCGCTGGTGCTCCAGACCCACGGCATGGTCGACCCCAGCGGGAAGCTGCTGGCCAAGGTGCTGGACGCGGTGGCGGTGCGGCGGCTGCTGCGCGGGGCCGGCGCGGTGCTCTACCTGACCCCGCACGAGCGCGAGGCGCTGGACGCGGTGGTGGGCGGCGACGGGCTGCCCAACACGGTCCGGCTGGTCAACGGCGTCCCGGCGCAGGAGGAGCGGCCGCCGCTGGCCGGGCCCCCGCGGATCCTGTACTCGGCGCGCCTGCAGGCCCGCAAGCGGCCGGTGGACTTCGTGCGCGCCGCGGCCCTGGTCCGGGAGCGGCAGCCGGACGCGGAGTACGTGGTGGCCGGGCCCGACGAGGGCGAGGCGGGCGCGGTGGGGCACGCGGTCGACACGCTGCACCTGGCGGACCGGACGACCGTGCCGGGGGCGCTGACCAGCGCGGAGGTCCTGGCGGAGCTGCGGCGGGCGCACGTCTACGTGCTGCCGTCGGTGGAGGAGCCGTTCCCCATGTCGGTGCTGGAGGCGATGGCGGTGGGCGTGCCGGTGGTGGTCACCCACTCCAACGGCCTGGCCCGGGACATCGCGGCGGCCGGTGCGGGCCGCGCGGTCGAGCCGGGGCCCGAGGGCGTGGCCGCGGCGGTGCTGGAGCTGCTGGACGAGGACGTGAACCGGGCCGCGTCGGCCGCCGCCCGGAAGCTGGCGGCCGAGTCGTACTCGATGGACGCCGTGCTGGACACGCTGCTGTCCGTGTACGGGCGGATCGCGAAGGACTGACGGCGCGCGGTGGTACGCCACGGCCCCCGGACGGATGCGTCCGGGGGCCGTGGCGTTTCCTGCGGTACGTCAGGCCGGCAGCCAGGCGTAGCAGCCGGTGGAGACGAACTCCGTGGTCCCCGCGGGGACCTTGGCGACGACCTTGTCACCGGGCTGGTGGCCGAGGCCGGGGCCGGCGGCCAGGCTCTTGCCGCCGCGGCCCTTGGCCTGCCAGGAGCAGTCCGGGCTCTGGGTGAGGGCGCGGTAGGTGCCGGGCCGGACGTCCTTGTGCGACCCGTCGCCGAAGCCGGTCCTCGCCGCGTCCAGGACGGGCTGCTGGTCCGGGCACAGGCCCGGGATGGCGTCCTCGGCGGCCGGGATCTCGCCGGCGATCAGCGCCGCGATCGCGGCGTCCTTGTCGTGCTTGGCGGTCCGGGCCACCCGCTGGCAGGCCTCCTGGCCGGTCTGCAGGACGGCCGCCGGGTCCGTCTTCGCGGGCACCCGGCCCTTGAGGTACTCCTTCTCCTTCGGGGTGAAGGAGCCGGTGACCGGCTTGAGCTGGTCGTCGGAGAGGACCGGTCCGGTCGGCTTGGCGGCCGGCGCAGCGGTGCTGGGGTCGGTGACCGGCTCGGGCGCGGAGGAGCTGGCCGGTGCCTTGGGCGTGGCGGCCGCGCTGTCGTCGGTGTCGCCGCCCGAGCTGCAGGCGGTGAGCGTGAGGGCGGCGGTCAGCAGGACCGCGGCCGCGGCGCGTCGGTTCAGGGGACGCATCAGGTGGCTCCAGAAGGGGGTCGGTGCAGGCGCGGGGCCCGGCCGTGGCGGCCGGACCCCGTGCCCTGGTTCACTCGGCCGGGGCCTTACGGCTGGCCGAAGGTGAGGACCAGCTGCGGCGTGCCCTCACTGGCGGTGGACTCGGAGGACCACAGCCACAGCGGGTCGCTGCCGTTGCTGGTCAGACCGAGGCTGTAGCTGCTGCCCAGGGCCGCGGTGACCGCGGCCTTGTCCAGGTCGATGCTGTGCAGCGCCGAGCCGTCCGGGACGGCGGAGATGCTGCCGAGCACGGTGGCGCCCAGCGTCGGCTTGGTGGTGAAGGTGCTGGTGCCGCTCCAGGTGCCGGTGACCGGGACCACGGAGACGGTGTCGGCGGTGCCGGCCCCCGCCTGGGTGGAGGTCTTGACCTGGAGGGAGGCGGCCTTGAGGACCTGGCCGGCCGGGGCGGCCGGCAGGGTGAAGCGCAGGTAGGACTCGTACAGCGAACCGCTGCCGCGGACGGCCATGGAGGTGGCCGTGCCGTAGGAGGCGCTCGGGGCGCCCTGGTTGATGTACGTGTCCTCGGTCGCGGACACCTGGGTGACGGTGTCGGTGGCGGCCTTGGCGAGGTTGTAGTGGTTGGTCACCTGCGCCTGGCTGAGGACCGAGGGGTAGACCGCGGTCTCGTCGATCTGACCGGCGAAGAAGTTGCTCGTCGGACGGCTCGGCCAGCTGGACAGGTTGTCGCCGCCCACGTGCCAGAAGCCCTCGTAGGCCTGGTGCGTGGTGACGTTCAGCGTGCCCTTGCTCTTGCCGTCGACGTACAGGGCCATGCCCGAGGGGCCCTGGGTGGCGACGGCGTGGTGCCACTTGTTGTCGTTGAACGTGTCGAACAGACCGGTGCTGATGGTCTGGGTCGAGCCGTTGTAGACGCCGAAGACCACGCGACCGGTGTTGGTCAGGTAGATCTGCTTGTCGTAGCTGCTGCTGTTGCGCTCCTTGTTGTTGCCGAAGCCGATCAGCTTGCCGCCGCGGGAGCTGTTGGTCTTGAACCAGGTCTCCAGCGAGTAGCTGCTGCCGACGGTCTGGCGGTGGTCGCTGTAGACCTGCTCGTCGGAGCCGTTGAAGGCGATCGCCGTGCTGGTGCCGGTGATGGCGCCGGGGGCGACCCGCAGCGTCGGGGCGTTGTAGTGCACGCCGCTGGTGTTGCCGCCGTCCGAGGAGTCGGCGGCGTACGGGGTGACCGAGTCGTCGTAGCGCCAGTACAGGGTGGCGCCGTCGGCGCGGACCTGGTTCGGGTACGCCTGGACGGTGGCCGGGACGGTGACGGCGGCGGTGGCCGACAGGGCGCTGGTGTTGCCGGCCGCGTCGGTGGCGGTCACCCGGTAGGTGTAGGACTGGCCCGCCTTGACGGTGGTGTCGGTCCAGGAGGCCTGCGGGCGCTCCCACTCCAGGGACTCCGCGGTGACCGTGCCGATCGGGGTGCCCGAGCCGTTGCGGTAGATGCGGTACGTCAGCTTGCTGTCGTCCTGGTCGTAGCTGGTGCGCCAGCGGACCTGGGCCTCGCCGGGCTTGACCGCGGAGGCGCTGGCGACCGGGGTGGTCGGGGCGCCGACGTCGCCGGTGGAGGCGAAGCGGGTCAGGGCCTGCTGCGGCTTGCCGTTGATGAGGGTGAACTCACCGCCGGCCCACATGTACTTGACGCCGTCCTTCTCCGAGATCGCCATGACGCGCGGGCCGATGCCCTCGCCGATGCCGTCGTTGGCGGTCGGGTGCCAGCCGAGCTTGCGGGGGCTGCGCACGTAGCCGTCCACGGGCGCGGGGGCGGCGCCTTCGTAGTTGGTCAGCTGCGCGTTGAAGAAGTTGCGCTTGCCGTCGGGGAACTGGCCCTCGAGGGAGCAGTCGTGCGCGTGCGAGGAGCTGTACAGGACGCCCTGGTACGGCAGCACGAACTGGGTGGCGCCGAGGCAGCGGTCGCGCCACTTCTCGGTGAAGTCGCTCAGCCGCAGGCCGATCCGGCCGTCGAAGACGCCGCCGCCGGAGCCCTCGTTGCCGGTGTAGAAGCCGCCGTCGTCGTCGGTGGCGATGTCCTTCACGACCGAGGTCGAGGGGATGTAGCCGTTGGGGTACGTCTTGGTGTTCGCGCCGGTGGTGGCGTTGACCACGGCCAGCGCGTGGCTGTTGGCGCCGTTGACGTAGAAGAAGTCGCCGCCGAGGATGACGTTCTTGCCGTCGGGGGTGACCTCGATGGCCCGGCCCGGCTCGTCCGCGTTGGCGGTGAAGGGCTTCAGGGCGCCGGAGGTGGCGTCCACCGCGGCGAACCGCTCGCGGGTGGTGCCCTCGACGGTGCCGAAGTCGCCGGCCGCGTAGAGCGTGTCGTCGGTGACGGCGAGCGCGCGCACGGTGGCGGGGAAGGACGGGTGGAACGACGGCTTGGGGGCGCAGCTGTCGATGTCGATGGCGGCGACGCTGGCGACCGGGACGCCGTTGACGGCGCCGAAGTATCCGGCGGCGTAGAGCGTCTTCTCGTCCTTCGAGACGGTCAGCGCGCGGACCGTGGCGGTGCCGTCGCCGACGGTGAAGGAGAGGTGGCAGTCGGTCGGGTTGCCCGTCGCGGCGTCCAGCGCGACGAAGTTCACGGCCTCCTGCTCGGCGCCGCTGCCGGCGCCCTCCGGCGGCATGACCGCGGAGAAGGTGCCACCGGCGAAGACGGTGCCGTTGGCCTGCGCCATCGCGTACACGATGCCGTTGGTCTGCCAGGTCGGCAGGTCGTCGGCGGTGAACGCGACGGGCGTGGTGATGGCGGATGCCTGCGGCATCACGACCAGCCCGATGCCGGCACCCGCGCCGGCGAGGGAGAGGACGAGGGCAGCTGTCAGCCCTCTGGATCTACGCATGAGCCCCCCAGGGCAATCGCCCGGTTTGAATGGCTGGATTTATCCGAACAGCCATATGTACTCGCGCAGATTAGGGCTCAGGTGAGGGCCCGGTCACCCCACTTGACCCATTGGATACCAATGAGGACAGGCGAATCGGTGCACTGCGGACATACGGCACAACAAAAAGAACGATGCATACCGGCCAGTACCGGTAGGTACTGACCGGGACATGCAAACTCTAGGGGGTCAGCGGTCGATGCGGACCGTCACCCCGGCCAACTGGTCCTCGACCTGGCGGACGTCCGCGTCCACCATGATCCGGGCCAGCTCCTCCACCATGACCGTCGGCTTCCAGCCCAGGAGCTCCTGCGCCTTGCTCGCGTCGCCGATCAGGGCGTCGACCTCGCTGGGGCGCTCGTACTTGGGGTCGTAGCGCACGTACTCGTTCCAGTCGAGGCCGACGTGCGCGAAGGAGGACTCCACGAACTGCCGGACCGTCGCGGGCACGCCGGTGGCGACCACGTAGTCGGTGGGCTCGTCCTGCTGGAGCATCCGCCACATGGCGTCGACGTACTCCGGCGCGTAGCCCCAGTCGCGGACCGCGTCCAGGTTGCCGAGGTAGAGGCGGTCCTGGAGGCCGGCCTTGATGCGGGCCACCGCGCGGGTGATCTTGCGGGTCACGAAGGTCTCGCCGCGGCGCGGGGACTCGTGGTTGAACAGGATGCCGTTGACCGCGTACATGCCGTAGGCCTCGCGGTAGTTCACGGTGGTCCAGTACGCGAAGACCTTCGCGGCACCGTACGGGCTGCGCGGGTGGAAGGGCGTGGCCTCGTTCTGCGGGGGCGGCGTGGCGCCGAACATCTCCGAGGAGGAGGCCTGGTAGATCCGGGTGTCCACGCCGCTGGCGCGGATCGCCTCCAGCAGCCGCAGGGCGCCGAGGCCGGTGACGTCGCCGGTGTAGAGCGGGGCGTCGAAGGAGACCCGGACGTGCGACTGGGCGCCGAGGTTGTAGACCTCGTCGGGCTGGATGTCACGGAGCAGGTTCACCAGCGCGACGCCGTCCGAGAGGTCGGCGTGGTGCAGGACGAAGGACCGGTTGGCGGTCTGCGGGTCCTGGTAGATGTGGTCGATCCGCTCGGTGTTGAAGCTGGACGAGCGGCGGACCAGGCCGTGCACCGTGTAGCCCTTGGAGAGCAGGAGCTCCGCCAGGTACGAACCGTCCTGACCCGTCACGCCGGTGATCAGTGCTGTCTTGCTCATGCGGGTTCTCCCAGGGAATCGATGGTGGTTCGTACTGAAATGCGGGGTTGATCCCCTGCGGGTGAATCGGGTTTGACATCATCCGGTGCATGACTGCATCGCCGTACCTGCCCACGCACGCCCGCGTCTTCGTCGCGGGCCACCGCGGCCTCGTGGGATCCGCCGTCGTCCGGCGGCTCACCGCCGACGGCCACGAGGTGATCGTCCGCGGGCGTGAAGACCTGGACCTCCGCGACGCGGCGGCCACGGAAGCCTTCCTCAAGGACGTCCGCCCGGACGCCGTCGTGCTCGCCGCCGCCAAGGTCGGCGGCATCATGGCCAACAGCACCTACCCGGTGCAGTTCCTCGAGGACAACCTCAAGATCCAGCTGGCCGTGATCGCCGGCGCCCACGCGGCCGGCGTCGGCCGGCTGCTCTTCCTGGGCTCGTCCTGCATCTACCCGAAGCTGGCGCCCCAGCCGATCAGCGAGGACGCCCTGCTGACCGGCCCGCTGGAGCCGACCAACGAGGCGTACGCGCTGGCCAAGATCGCCGGCATCGTGCAGGTGCAGTCGTACCGGAAGCAGTACGGCGCCTCCTACATCTCGGCCATGCCGACGAACCTCTACGGCCCGGGCGACAACTTCGACCTGGAGACCTCGCACGTGCTGCCGGCGCTGATCCGCCGCTTCCACGAGGCCGCGGCCGAGGGGCGCGAGGAGGTCGTGCTGTGGGGCTCGGGCACCCCGCGCCGGGAGTTCCTGCACGTGGACGACCTGGCCGCGGCCTGCGCGGTGCTGCTGGCCTCCTACGACGGGGACGAGCCGGTCAACATCGGCTGCGGCGAGGACCTCACCATCCGCGAGCTGGCCGAGACGGTGGCCTCGGTCACCGGCTTCACCGGCCGGCTCGCCTGGGACACGTCCAAGCCCGACGGCACCCCGCGCAAGCTGCTGAACGTGACCCGGCTGACCTCCCTCGGCTGGAAGCCGGGGATCGGTCTGCGGGACGGCATCGCGGCCACCTACCGCTGGTGGCGCGAGCAGAGCTGAACTCATCGACCGGCCCCTCAGTACGCTCCGCGCCCGTCGACGACGGCGCGGAACGTACGGGCCACCAGGTCGACGTCGCTGGTGAAGGACCAGTTGTCGACGTACTGGAGGTCGAGCTGGACGGTCTCGTCCCAGGACAGGTCGGAGCGGCCGCTGATCTGCCACAGGCCGGTCATGCCGGGCCGCACCGCGAGCCGGCGCAGCTCGACCTCGTCGTACTGCGCCACCTCCTCGGGCAGCGGCGGCCGCGGGCCGACCAGGGACATCCGGCCGGAGAGGACGTTGATCAGCTGCGGCAACTCGTCGAGCGAGGTGCGGCGCAGCAGCCGGCCGACCCGGGTGATCCGGGGGTCGCGGCGCATCTTGAACATGTGGCCGTCGTTCTCGTTGGCCCCGGCCAGCTCGGCCTTGCGGCGGTCCGCGTCGACCACCATGGTGCGGAACTTCCACATGGTGAACGGCACGCCGTCCCGGCCGATCCGGCGCTGCCGGTAGAAGGCGGGGCCCGCCGAGCCCAGCCGGATGGCGGTCACCAGGCCGAGGAAGACGGGGGCCAGCACCAGCAGGCCCAGGGCCGCGCCGGTGCGGTCCAGCGCCGACTTGAGCAGCGGCTGGACGCCCCGGCGCACCGGGGGCGCCACCCGCAGCACGGCGAGGCCGCCGGCGGAGACGGTCTCCAGGCGCTTGACGGATATCTCGACCAGCCCCGGGAAGACGGCGAGCTCGAGCCCGGCGTCGTGCAGGGCCCAGGCGATCCGGCGCAGCCGCTCGCCCGCGAGCCGGGCGCCGGGGGCGACCAGCACGAGGTCGGCGTGCTGGTCGCGGACCGCGGCCAGCACCGGGTCGGCGTCCGCGCCGGGCGCCTCGGGCATCTGCGGGTCCAGCCGCGCGGGTACCGGTACCCCGCTGGTCAGCGCACCCGGGCCGACCGGCACCACGCCCACCACGACGTACGGGTGGTCGGTGCGGCCGGCGAGGTGGCCGATGACGCTCTCGGCGGCGCCGACCTCGCCGACCACCAGGACCCGGCTGACGGCCTGGGCCTCGCGGCGGGCGGCGCCGAGGTGGCGGTAGGTGAGCTTGTGGCAGACGACGGTGAGCAGGAGCGCGGGCAGCAGGGCGCACAGCGAGACCAGCGGATCGCTGGATTCACCGGTCGCGGCGCGGCCCACGGCCAGGACACCGATGAGAATCAGCCAGTCGTGGAGCACCGGCAGGACACCGCGGGATTCGCCGAGGGCCCGCGCGGCGTAGCGCCGGCGCAGTGCCTGGACTCCGGTCCAGACCAACGCCGCGCCCAGCGCGCAGCCCTTCGGGTACGGCTGGTGGGCCGCCTCGAAGGCGAACCACACCGGAACACCCGCGCCGAGCAGGTCGGTGACCAGCGCGGCCGGCAGGTACCAGCGCGCTTTGACACCCAGGCCTCGGGTGGCCCCACCCGGCACTGGTGCTGATCTGGCCACTCTCGCAGCGGGAACGTGAACATGCCTCATGGGCCCCCCTGGCACGTACGGTCGTCGGAGTCGCGCACCGCCCACCGCTTCCCCTGGCGGCGAACGTCTGACGCACCGGGAAACAGTACGACAAACGCCCGTACGGGAAGTGCCGTTTACGTGAACGAGACAGCTCGTTGCACACTCGTTAACAGGCGGTATCCCTCGTTCCGATTTTCGGGACCTCCAGTACCGCAACCAGATGAATAGTTCGCATATCGGATGCGTCTCTTCGGACAACGAACGATTTCCGGCCAACCTTTTGACGCGGCCCTGACATTCATACATCCCGGGTGGCAATCTTCACTCCGTTCTCCGCACAGCCCGCTCTGCCCGGCGACCCACCCAGCCGCCCGGGACCCCCTTCAAGAGGAGCCTGCGTTGAGTCCCACCCCCCACCGGCGCGCCGCCACTGCCACCAGCGCGCTGATCGCCGCTGCGGCCATGCTCGCCGTCGGCATCCAGGCCGGTACCGCCAACGCCGACGCCACCGCGTCGCAGGGCGCTCCGTCCATCGCCCGCTCGAACCCGGGCGCGGCCCCCGCGAAGCTCTCCCCCTCCGAGCGTGCGACGCTCATATCGGAGGCGAACTCGACCACCTCCCAGGCGGCCAAGGCCCTCGGCCTCGGCGCCAAGGAGAAGCTGATCGTCCGCGACGTCGTCAAGGACGCCGACGGCACCACGCACACCACCTACGAGCGGACCTTCGACGGGCTGCCCGTACTCGGCGGCGACCTCACGGTCCACGCCAAGGGCGGCGTCACCAAGTCGGTGACCCGGGCGACCAACCGCACCATCTCGGCCGCCACCACCGCGGCCGTGACCGCGGCCACCGCCGAGAAGCAGGCCGTCGGCGCCGCGAAGGCGCAGGGCGGCAAGGACTCCAAGGCTTCCCGCTCCGCCCGCAAGGTGGTCTGGGCCGCCTCCGGCACCCCGCGCCTGGCGTACGAGACCGTCGTCGGCGGCGTGCAGCACGACGGCACCCCGAGCAAGCTCCACGTGATCACCGACGCCAAGACCGGCGCCAAGATCTTCCAGTGGCAGGCCATCGAGACCGGCATCGGCAACACCCAGTACAGCGGCCAGGTCACCCTCGGCACCTCGCAGTCGGGCAGCACCTACAACCTGACCGACACGGGTCGCGGGAACCACAAGACCTACAACCTCAACCACGGCTCCTCGGGCACCGGCACGCTCTTCTCCGGCCCGGACGACACGTGGGGCAACGGCGCCGCCTCCAACGCGGAGACCGCCGCCGCCGACGCCCACTACGGCGCGCAGCTGACCTGGGACTACTACAAGAACGTGCACGGCCGCAACGGCCTGCGCAACGACGGCGTGGCCCCCTACAGCCGCGTCCACTACGGCAACAGCTACGTCAACGCCTTCTGGGACGACAGCTGCTTCTGCATGACCTACGGCGACGGGTCCGGCAACAACGCGCCGCTGACCTCGATCGACGTGGCCGCGCACGAGATGACCCACGGTCTGACCTCGGTCACCGCCAACCTGACCTACTCGGGCGAGTCCGGCGGCCTGAACGAGGCCACCTCCGACATCATGGCCGCGAACGTCGAGTTCAACGCCAACAACCCGACCGACGTCGGCGACTACCTGGTCGGCGAGAAGATCGACATCAACGGCGACGGCACCCCGCTGCGCTACATGGACAAGCCGAGCAAGGACGGCTCGTCCAAGGACAGCTGGTACTCCGGCCTCGGCGGCATCGACGTGCACTACTCGTCGGGCCCGGCCAACCACGTCTACTACCTGATGTCCGAGGGCTCCGGCGCCAAGGTCGTCAACGGCGTCAGCTACAACTCGCCGACGGCCGACAACCTGCCCGTCACCGCGATCGGCCGGGACGCCGCCGCGAAGATCTGGTTCCGCGCGCTGACGGTGGGCTACTTCAAGTCGAACACCAACTACGCCGACGCCCGCGTCCAGACCCTGAAGGCCGCCGGCGACCTGTACGGGGTCGGCTCGACCACGTACAACAACGTGGCCAACGCCTGGGCCGGCATCGCGGTCGGCGCCCGTGTCGTCCAGGGCGTCACGGTCACCAACCCCGGCAACCAGAACACCGTCACCGGCAGCGCGGTGAGCCTGCAGATCCAGGCCACCAGCACCAACGCCGGCGCCCTGACCTACTCGGCCACCGGCCTGCCGACCGGCCTGTCGATCAACTCGTCCACGGGTCTGATCTCCGGCACCGCCTCCACCGCCGGCACGTACAACCCGGTCGTCACGGTGAAGGACTCCGCCAACCAGACCGGCACCGCGTCGTTCCAGTGGACGGTCGGCACCCAGCTGAACGTCTTCGAGAACACCACCGACTACCAGATCGCGGACAACGCGACCGTCGAGTCGCCGATCGCGGTCGCCCGCTCCGGCAACGCGCCCAGCACCCTCAAGGTCGAGGTGCACATCGTGCACACCTACGTCGGTGACCTCGTGGTCGACCTGGTCGCCCCCGACGGCTCCGTCTACAACCTGCGCAACCGCTCCGGCGGCAGCGCGGACAACATCGATCAGACCTTCACGGTCAACGCCTCTTCCGAGGTGGCCCAGGGCACCTGGAAGCTGCGGGTCAAGGACGCGGCCTCCCTCGACACCGGCTACATCAACAGCTGGAAGCTCACCTTCTGATCTCCTAGGGGATCAGCGGCGCTGAGTCGCACCGAGTGAACCGAGAACGGCCCGGGGGTCTCCCCCGGGCCGTTCTGCCTGTACGGAGGGGACCTTCGCCGCCGCGGAGGCGCGGGCCGCGGCGCGAGACTGGGAGCGACAACCTACGGGACCGTAGGTTACGGATCCCGGAGGGACGCGCACATGACGCAGGAGCCGCAGCAATCCCGGCCGGACGACCACCCGTGGCTGATCCAGGGCGGCATGGGCGTGGCCGTCTCCGGCTGGCGGCTGGCCCGCGCGGTCTCCGGACCCGGCCGGCTCGGCGTGGTCTCCGGCACCGCGCTGGACGTGGTGCTGGCCCGGGTGCTCCAGCTCGGCGACCCGGGCGGGCACGCCCGCCGGGCGCTGGCCGCCTTCCCGCTGCCGGAACTCGCCCGGACCGCGCTGGACTGCTACTTCGTCCCGGGCGGGGTGCCCGAGGGCACCCCGCTGCGGACCGCGCCCCGGCTGCGCGCCACCGGCGGCAGCCAGGCCGAGGTCCTGACGGTCCTGGGCAACTTCACCGAGGTCTGGCTGGCCAAGGAGGGCCACGACGGGCCGGTGGGCATCAACTACCTGGAGAAGATCCAGCTGGCCACCGCGCCGGCGCTGTTCGGCGCGATGCTGGCCGGGGTGGACTACGCCCTGGTCGGGGCCGGCGTGCCGGGGCGCATCCCGGAGCTGGCCACCCGGCTGTCCCGGTACGAGCGGGTGGTCAGCCCGATCGCCGTCGAGGGGGACGAGGAACCGCTGCCCCAGCTCTTCGACCCGGCCGCGCTGCTGGCCGGGCAGGTGCCGGGACCGCTGCGCCGGCCTCAGGTGCTGGCCATCGTCTCGCTGCCGGTGCTGGCCGCGTACCTGGCCCGGGACGAGGTCACCCGCCCCGACGGCTTCGTCATCGAGACCAGCGGAGCCGGCGGGCACAGCGCCCCGCCGCGCGGACCGCTGACGCTCGACGCGGCGGGCGAGCCGGTGTACGGGCCCCGGGACCATCCGGACCTGGCCCGGATGGCCGGGCTCGGGCTGCCGTTCTGGCTGGCGGGCGGCCAGTCCTCGCCGGCGGCGGTGGCCGCGGCGCGGGCCGCGGGGGCGGCGGGGGTGCAGGTGGGCAGCGCCTTCGCGCTCTGCGAGGAGTCGGGGATGACGGAGCGGCTGCGGGCGCAGCTGCGGGAGCGGGCCGTGGCGGGGACGCTGCGGGTGCGCAACGACCCGGCGGCCTCGCCGACCGCCTTCCCCTTCAAGGTGGCCGAACTCCCGGGCACGGTCTCCGAACCGTCGGTGGCCGGGGCCCGGCGGCGGGTCTGCGACCTGGGCTTCCTGCGGACGCCGGTCCGCACGCCGCGGGGCCTGGCCTACCGGTGTGCGGCGGAGCCGGTGGGGGCGTACGTCCGCAAGGGCGGCGCGGTCGCCGACACGGTCGGCAAGCAGTGCCTGTGCAACGGCCTGCTCGCCACCGTCGGCCTCCCCCAACGCCGCCCGCACGGCGCGGTCGAGGCCCCCCTCGTGACGATCGGCAAGGACCTCACGTTCCTTGCGACCTTGTCCCCGGACGGTGCCCCGTACCGGGCCGCGGCGGTCGTGTCCTGGCTTGCCGAGGGCCTCGACTGACCCGCCGTCGTGGGTTGCCGCTGCGCGGAGCGGAGCCCCCGACCCACCCTTCCACCGTTCCCCGGGCTCTGCCCGGACCCGCGCCTCAAACGCCGGCGAGGCCGACATCAAGGAGCAGGCCATGGAGAAGGCCGCGGAGGTCAAGGACCAGGCCGTCGAGAAGGCCGCCTTCGTCG